>WRKH01000121.1 GCA_009778175.1 Turicibacter sp. | reverse complement strand
GGTCAAGGGGGCTTGTCCCCTTGCGGGGTCCAGGGGCAGAGCCCCTGGCGGGTCTGGGCAGAGCCCAGCGGGGTGTGGGGCAGAGCCCCACGGTCTTGGGGGTAGATATGAGAGAGATAAATTCGGAAAGAATCGTTGAAGTTGTGGCGGAGTTGTGTGTTTCGGCTAATGTTGTGGCGGATGGGGAGATTGAGAGAGCTATTTGTGCGGCTTGTGAAAGGGAAACTTCCGTGCGTGCTAAAAATGCACTCGAAATGATAGTCGAAAATATGGAACTTGCCAAACAAGAGAAAATGCCCATGTGCCAAGATACGGGCATGGTTGTTGTTTTTTTGGAAATTGGGCAGGATTTGCATATAAAAGGCGATTTGCGGGCAGCTGTGAATGAAGGCGTTCGTAAAGGCTATAAAGATGGGTATTTTCGGGCTAGTGTGGTCGAAGATCCGATACGGCGCGAGAATACGAAAGATAATACGCCAGCTATTATTCATTTTGATTTGGTGGCGGGCGATAAATTGAAAATTATTGTAATGCCGAAGGGTTTCGGTAGCGAAAATAAGGGCGGGGCTAAGATGCTTACGCCATCGGCTGGAATAGCGGGCGTGGAAGATTTTGTCATTGAAACGGTGCAGAAAGCTGGCTCGGACTCGTGTCCGCCGATTATTGTCGGCGTGGGCGTGGGCGGCACTATGGATTATGCGGCGTTGTTGGCGAAAAAAGCCATTTTGAATTTGGAAAAAGGTAATTCTGACCCGTACTGGGCGGAGATTGAGGGGCGGCTGTTGGAGAAAATAAACGCCCTCGGAGTCGGGGCTGCGGGTTTTAAGGGGATTACGACTGCGTTGTTTGTTCGGATTTTGACCTATCCCACACATATTGCGGGTTTGCCCGTGGCTGTGAATGTCGGTTGCCATGTTTCTCGGCATAAATCGGCGACTTTGTAGAAGAGGGCGAATAGGGCGAAAGGGGCGAGGACAAAATGGACGGAAATAGCATTGTGAAGGGATTTACAACGCCTTTTACGGAAGAAATGATACAGAGCCTGAAAGCGGGCGATATAATAGAATTGACAGGTACGATATATTCCGCACGGGATGCGGCTCATGCCCGCATGGCACAGGCGATAGCGGACGGCGTGGCTGCTCCTTTCGAGTATGCGGGCGAGACGGTGTTTTATGCGGGGCCTTGCCCTGCACCGCCTGGCAAGCCGATAGGTTCGGTCGGGCCGACCACGGCGAGCCGTATGGATGCGTATTCGCCGTTATTGATTGAGCATGGATTGAAAATAATGATAGGCAAGGGCAACCGTTCGTCTGCTGTTTTAGATGCTGTTGTGAAATACAAGGGATTGTATTTGGTGGCTGTGGGCGGCGTAGCGACGTTGATGGCGAAACGTATTTTGAAATCGGAAATTATAGCGTACGAGGATTTGGGTACGGAGGCGATTCGGCGGTTGACAGTTGAAAAATTCCCGCTTGCCGTGGCGATTGATTCGTACGGCGGGGTTTTGTAGAGGGGGAGCGAAATGAGGATTTTACCCGTACCAGACGGGCATGGCGGATTTTCGGATTTGATTAACATTGACAAGATAGAGGTAGTGGAGCTGGCGGCGAGCCATTGCGACCCGCACAGGATTTACGTCATGGTAAATGGCGAGAAACTTTTTTATTTCACGGATAAGGAAAAAGACGTTGTTCGGGAGCGATACGAATTGTTACGGAAGTGGCTGACGATTCCGTTCCCCAAAAATGAGGATGAATGGCTGACTGGCCAGGATAACGACGATATACTGCTATACAATGATTTCGCCCTATATCTCGACAGCCTGAAAACGTAGTAAAATGGCGACGTTGACAAAAAGAGAAAACAACAGCAGCGGACGAAAATATAAAGATACCGTCATGCGCCTTTTGTGTTTGGATTCAAGGCGAGCTATCGAGGTATGTAATGCACTTTCGGGCACGAATTATGCACCTACCGCTTATGTGCAGCATTTTTTGGTAGAAGATAAATTATTGGGCAGGCACGGAGATATTTTGTGTGCGATAGAGAACGAATTATTTTTCCTATCGGAGCATATGAGCACATTTAACTGGAATATCCCGATGCGAGTGTTTCAGTATGTGTCAGATTCCATCGAATTGGAATTTTTGAAAAACGCCAATTTGCACAATACCGCTTTGATTAAGATACCTACGCCGAAATTTTTCATGTTATACAACGGCAGCAGGAGCAAGAAGAATTTGCCGAAAGTTATGCGATTGTCGGATTCGTTTATAATCCCCGATAAAGAGCCAGCGTTAGAGCTGGTGGTTCAAGTGATAGATGTGAATTATGGCTGTGGGAGCGAGGCGTTGGCAAAAAGTCCGACTTTGAACGGATATGCTTATTTTATACATTGCATAGACAGCCATATAAAAGCAGGATTGCGACGGGACAAAGCGATTGCAAATGCGATAGATACTTGTATTAAAGAAGACGTGCTTGCCGAGTTCATGTCGGAGCATTATGGAAAGTTGGTTGATATGTTAGGATATGAATATAGCTTGGAAGATGAATTTAATGGGCGGTTGATGGGGGCTCTTGAAGAGGCTCGAGAGGAGTTGCGAGAGGAACTTCGTACGGAGGTACAAGAAGAAATCAGCGAACAAAAAGATATTACAGCAATTTCTTCCCTTTTGGAACGAGGTTTCCCAACCGCCGAAATCGCTGACATCTTAAAAATCCCGCTCCAACGGGTCGAAAAACTAATGATTAGAACATCGTAGAAGGTTGGTTGATATGCAGGGATATGAGTATAGCTTGGAAGACGAATTTAATGGGCGGTTGATGGGTGCTCTTGAAGAGGCTCGAGAGGAGTTGTGGGAGAAAATCAACGAACAAAAAGACATTACAGCAATTTCTTCCCTTTTGGAACGAGGTTTCCCAGCCGCCGAAATCGCCGACATCTTAAAAATCCCGCTCCAACGGGTCGAAAAACTAACACAAAAAATTTGATAGCATCGTAAATAAACTGAAATATCCCAAAAGTGCGGGTCTGGGGGCACGCCCCCAGCGGCAAGACGGTCTTGTGCCAGGTGTGGGGCAGAGTCCCACGGTTTTAAGCTAGGAAAGGGGATTTTTATGGAAGAGGCTTTGAAGAAACATTATGAGTGGCGAGGTAAGTTTGAGATAAGGTCTCGGGTTAGTGTGGATACGATAGAAGATCTGTCTGTTGCGTATACGCCTGGGGTCGCTATGCCTTGTCTGGAAATAGCGGAAAAACCGCAGAAAAGTTTTGAGCTCACTCGCAGATGGAATACGGTTGCGATTGTTACCGATGGGACGGCTGTTTTGGGCTTGGGCGATATTGGACCTCTGGCATCTATGCCTGTAATGGAAGGTAAGGCGATCCTGTTTAAGGAATTTGGCGATGTTGATGCCGTGCCGCTCTGCTTGGCTACTAAGGATGTTGATGAAATTGTAAATACGATAGCTCTCTTGGAGGGCAGCTTTGGTGGCGTGAATTTGGAAGATATTTCCGCCCCCAGATGTTTTGAAGTTGAAAGAAAATTAAAGGAACGGCTAAGTATCCCCGTTTTCCATGACGATCAGCACGGCACAGCGATAGTTGCTTTGGCGGGTATCAAAAATGTGCTAAGACTAACGAAAAGAACGGCAAAAGAGAATAAAGTCGTTGTCAACGGTGCGGGGGCGGCTGGGGTTGCCATCATAAATTTGCTGATAAAAGCGGGCTTTGAAGATATTATTGCCTGCGATATAGACGGTGCGATTTATAAGGGCAAAAGCGGACTTGGCCCAGAACACCAAAAACTTGCGGAATACACGAACCCTCGGCAAGTGGGCGGTACATTGGCAGATGCCATGGTTGGAGCTGATATTTTTGTGGGCGTTTCTGCTCCGCATTGTGTTACGGCGGCGATGGTGCAATCCATGAACGAACGCCCCACGGTGCTGGCAATGGCAAACCCCATTCCCGAAATAATGCCCGATGTGGCAAAAGGGGCGGGTGCGTACATAGTCGGCACGGGTCGGAGCGATTTCCCGAACCAGATAAACAACGTATCGGCATTTCCTGGTATTTTCCGAGGTGCGTTGGATGCACGGGCGAAAGAAATAACGGACGAGATGAAACTAGCGGCGGCGGAGGCTATTTCCGCCTACGTTACGGACGACCAACTCACGCCCGAGTACATCATACCCTCGGCACTAGATAAGAAAGTGGCGACTGCTGTGGCGGATGCCGTCTATAAGATTGCAAAAGCATGAACTACTTTGTTTATTTTCTTGCCAGTATGCTCTTTGTCGTTGGATTTTTGCTTGGATTATATATGCGCCGCAAATTTACAGTGAAGATTGCGGAGCTGGAAACGGAACTAACGGACAGAGAGCAGATTATGAACCTCAGAAAGCATAACCACAAAGCCACTCTAAAAATAATAAACCATGTGGCGCACAATTACGATTTGGAGACGACGCTATCAGAAATTCTGCCCACGATAATGGAAATGACAGGCAGCCTTTGCGTTGCATTTTACACAGTAAACAACACAAAACTCTCGATAAAATACTCGTTAGGTTTCGGCAAAAATGTATACAGCGAATTCGACTTGACAATCGGCGAAGGTTTTGTCGGAGTGGGGGCATTAAAACGGGAAATTATGATAATAGACAACATACCCGACGACACGGTTTACATTGTACGCTCTTTTCTTGGTAAAATCAAGCCAAAGAGCATTATGATAGTGCCTGTAATGTGCAAAGACGAATTGGTGGGCGTATTAGCCATGGCAAACGTGGCATCATACTCACCCGAAAACATTAGTTTTGCGGAAAACATACGCCCTTATTTGGGCATTGCGATAAACAACGGCGTAAATGCCGAAAAAAGCAAGCGTATGTCCAACGAGCTGGCTTTCCAGAACAAATTAATCCAGAGTCAGCACGAGGAGATGCTCAAAAATTTGAGGGACAAGGAGTTACTAATAAGCCATTTAATCGCACTTTCCACGGACGAAGTGGCCTACGTTCTCGATGCGGATTACAAAGTCCTGCATTGGAACATTACCTCATCGTTCCCAAGCGAGCGATATTTAGGCAAGCACATTGACCAAATTTACAACGAGCTAAAATTAGACCCAATAACTCCATCCCTCCCAACCCTAATAAAAACCCCAACCTCTTCCCTTTTCAAAGACCCCGCCACCAACGCCACTACCACTCTCTACTTCTCCGAACTAAGCACAAAGGGCCACGTAGGAATAATAGCCAGATTCACAAAAGACTAAAACCGTGGGGCTCTGCCCCACACCCCGCTGGGGGCCAGCCCCA
>WRKH01000120.1 GCA_009778175.1 Turicibacter sp. | reverse complement strand
CCCCCACGGTTTTGAGGCTAAAAAGGAGAAGATTTATGAGAGTTAATTTTGAGGATAGAACGCAGGGAGTGTTGGAAGGGCTTAGGAGTGAGGGGACTTTTAAGACGCTTAAACATCTTACTACTCCTGTGGGGAATGTTTCCCATGTTCAGGAATTTGGCGATGAAATTATGCTCTGCTCCAATAATTATATTGGACTGGCTAATAAAAGAGAAGTCGTTGAAGCTGGGCTTGCGGCTTTGGAAAAATATGGGGCTGGTGCTTCTAGCGTTAGGTTTATTTGTGGCACGTTTGACATCCATAAGCAGTTGGAGGAACGGCTGGCGAAGTTTTTGGGCTTTGCGGCTAGTATTACGTATTCCTCTTGCTTTGCGGCTAATACGGCGGCGATTCCAGCGTTTTTGCAACCTGGCGATGCCGTCATTTCTGACGAATTAAACCATGCTAGTATTATTGATGGGTGCAGAATGGTGCATAAGAGCGTCTCGAAACACGTCTATAAACACGCTGACATTGGCTCGCTGGAAGAAAAGTTGAAGCTGACGAAGGATTGCCCTGTTGTGCTTGTCGTAACGGACGGCGTTTTCTCGATGGAGGGCGATATTGCACCTTTGCCTAATATTATTGCGTTGTGTAAGAAATACGGTGCGACGCTTATGGTCGATGAATCCCATGCTACTGGGGTTATTGGCAATACTGGGCGCGGCACGATGGAATATTACAACATAACCGAGGGCGTTGACATTTTGTCAGGGACGTTTGGCAAGGCGTTGGGCGGCGCTGGCGGTGGATTTATTGCCGCTAGTGAGGCGGTTTGTAATCTGCTGGTGCAGAAGTCTCGGCCGCATATTTTTTCAAATTCATTGCCGCCTGTGCTTTGTGCGATTGCCATGGAAGCGATAGATTATTTGGACAAGAATCCCAAAATTGTCTCGTCTTTGCATAAGAAGATAGAATATGCGAGGAAAAAGGTGGTTGAGGCAGGATTAAAGCCGCTAGAAGGGGACAGTGCGATTATACCAATAATAGTCGGCGAGACGGCACGAGCGATTCGCATTTCGGAAGAGATGTTGAAGAGGGGGATTTATGCGATTGGGTTTGGGTTCCCAGTTGTGCCGGAGGGCGAGGCGAGGATTCGGTTGCAGATTTCCGATGCGTTGACATTTGAGGATATTGACAAGGCGGTTGTTGTTATCGAAGAGTGCGTTAAAAAGTTTTAACATCGCGGAGACTGGTAATCAAATTTTGAGTGTACGTCCGCGGAATTTTTTGTAGGGGCGGATATTATCCGCCCTTGGTTTTGGTGGGTTTGCCAACCTCCGATTTTTCGTTATGGAAAGGGAGATGACAATGAGTAGCGTTTTAACCGCAATGCCGACCACGGATACTACGATTTACAATGTAACAATCCACGTCAACGAAGATGGGCTTGGTTATTGGGCGGAGTGTCCTATGGACAACGGTTGTTGCTTTACGGACGGCGTTACTATTCAGGAGACTCAGCGGAATATGTTTGAATCGGTGGATTTGTATCTTGAAGATTATCCTGATGTGCGTAATTATCGGTTGGTGTTTGAGGTGGATAATGCCTAGAATACCTGTTTTGATGTTGACGATTTTATTGATTTTATGGGCTAGTAGACTTGCTTGTAGGGGATTTGCAGAATGGAGAATCACATGAAATACACATACCCAGCAATTTTTGAACCAGACGACGGCGGTTGGTGCATTTTTTTCCCTGATATTGGTTATGGAGCAACCCAAGGGGACGATATAACCGAGGGGTTGGAGATGGCACACGACTTTTTGGAAAATGCGTTGGTAATGCTTGAAAAAGAAAACAAGCAACCACCGCAACCCAGCCAAATCAGCGACTTGACGTTGGAAAACGGCTCTTTTGCCAATTTTATAACGGCGGAAATTAACCCAAAATACGTCCGAAAAACCCTGACGATTCCATTTTGGTTGAATGTAGCGGCAAAACAAGCCAATATAAATTTCTCACAGACGTTGCAAAATGCACTTAAAACCGAGTTGCAAATACAGGAATAACCATGTTAAAAAAATATTTTTTTGCCCTTGTCTTTCTCCTCGCCGCCTGTTCATACCCAGCCGCCACCGCACAAGAAGAATTTCTCACACAATTAGAATCCACCACCCCACAAGAACGCGAAAACCCCACAAACAATCTCGACTTACTACAACCATTCGAGAACAACCTAGTATCAGGCTGGAATCACATTTTAAGGATTGACGAACTGGGCGAACTGTCGATTTGGCAAAATACACAACCGCACGAACCCATTTTCACACATATAATGAGCAATGTCTCAATGGCGGCGGCACACGTGAACATTTCGGCGGCAATACAACGAGACGGCACGTTGTGGATTTGGGGCGATGCCGATTTTATGTACAGAATGTTTGGCGTTACGGACTACGCCGCGCCCACCAAAATTGCCAAAAATGCAGTACACGTTGCTCTCGCCGATAATTCTGTCTTATTTGTGCGGAGCGACGGCAGTCTGTGGGGTTGGGCGGATTCTAGCTTTTCGGCGTTTCTGCCATTTTTCCTTGAAAATATCACACTTAATACAGATTTTCAACCCACTTTGCTTATATCCGAGAGGGTAAAATACGTTTCTGCCTCGTATTGCCATTTTATGGTAATAAAAGAAGACGACTCCCTGTGGGGTTGGGGGCATAATACCGAGGGTTGCGTGGGTGTTGGTGCGACTCCTGTCGGAGAAGATAGTTTTATGTACGAACAGGTGTTGCGACCGACTTTCATAATGGAGAATGTGGCGTATGTTTTGGCGGAATCGGAGGGTACGTCTGTGATAACGCTGGGCGGAGAGTTGTGGGCATGGGGTTTGGATTATTTGGTTACAGGCACGAGAATGTACAGCGGAATCCCTGTTCTGATAATGGAAGATGTTTTGATAACCCCCACTGCAAATAATTTTGGGTTTACAATAACGAGCGGCGGCGATTTGATAGCTTGGGGTTGGGGTTGGCAGCCAGCGCCCAGCCCAACGATTGACAATCCGTTATTATTGGCACAAAATGTATTGGAAGTGGTGGGCGGCGGTGGGTTTTTGGCGGTGCGGACGGAGGAGAGTTTGTTTGAGTTAATTCGCCCCACTCAATAAATTTGCAGATTGCGAGCGTTATTGCTAGTGTGTCAAATGCAAATGTTCCATCAAAGTCTTTTGCAATAATTGCGAAAAATTCACATTGGATTTTTCGGCAATATCGTTAAGCCAAGAGGGAATAGTTAGAGTTTTATTGACCGATTGGCTTTTTTTGATTAAATCAACCTCCACAAGCGAAGTAAAGGCGTTGGGTTCAACATTTAGCAAACGTATATCCGTCGGCGGATTCGGTTTTTTACCTTGTTCAAATAAGGTAACAAGGTAGGCGGATAGGGCTTCTTTGGCGTTTTCGTGTGCTTCGTCCAAAGTGTCGCCGAAAGATTGACAGCCTATCAAATCGGGAAATTCTACCCAATAGGTATTCTCTTCGATATGGAAAATTGCTGGGTACATCATTTTCATAACCTCCTGTTTTGGGAAGACCTATTTAAGCCCTGCCCTTTTCAATATTTTGTTTAACAATCCAGTCGGAACATCTTTGCCATGCACAGGCACAACCTCTGTTTTGTCGCCTTTTTGCAAAACGTGATGACTGCCTTGTATCCGCACAACTATCCAACCATTTTGTTTGAGAAGTTTTACCAAATTTTTATCTCTCACAAATAACTCCTCCTTGTTGAATATATTATACCACAAATCTTCAACATATTGCCTTGCCAGTCGCCGATTTTTTTGATACAGCATGGTGGCGATTTTCAAGTCCGTTTTAGTTAATCCGCTCCAGCCCATGAAATTCACAAATTGCAACCGTGTAAAATATTTTGCTAAATGCAAAATATTTTTTTGCATTTTTCGGTTGATAGTTGTAAGGAATGACACAACTCGTTATTGCCTGAATTATAGGCGTGTGCGAGGGTTTTGTGAGAGAGACTGCAAAAAAATTGAAAATTTATAAAAAATTTTAATGTTCATTTTTCGGTAGCAAATTTTCCAACTATAACAGCATTTCAAAGACTTATATGTCGAAAAATATCGGAAATTATCAGAAAGTTTTTTAAATTTTTTTGAAGAACGCTTGACAAGCTGTGATATATACCTTACAATGTACTCATAAGGTTTCACAGGGAAACCGAAAAGAGATATAGGAGGTAATAAAATGATGAGACTGGTATTAGGTTGTATAGCTACGTTAGTGGTTGTGGTGATTTCCGCTGTAATTCTTAGCGGCGGTGGAGTTGGTATATTTTTACTAATCGACCTGCCGACCATTATTGGTATTTTTGCCATTTGTGCCATAGCTACGTTAGTTCATACGAGAGAAGTAAACCTGTTGGGTGTCCCAGCGAAGTTGTTACGTGCGAAAGACGTTGCAAGTACCGAAATACAAAAATCGATTTCATTATACAAATTTTTGGATAAACTTGTGATAGGCGTTGCAATTTTGTTTGTAGTGCTGGGCTTGATTTTAGCCGTTGCCAATTTTCACGACATCGAATCCTTGATTTTTAGTGTTGGCGTTGGCTTAGTGCCGATTTTTTACGGTATCCTCATAAGTGTGGCGTTTGTACGCCCATCCCTCTATATTCTCAACTTAAACGCCGAGGGAGCATAAGATTCAACATATTAAACCGCTCGCCCTTGGGTGGGCGGTTTTTTGTTTGCCCTCTCGTCAACGTGGAACGAAACAGTTAAAAAGAGGGTGGTGTTTGTTGTCATGTGCGGTCTCGTCTTTGGGCTTGTCCATCTTCCTGGCGGCGGATTTGCTTTCCTTTTCGCAAGTGCCAGCGGTATACTGCTATGCGCGGCTTACGTATATTCAAAAAATCTTATAATCTGCATTATTGCCCATTGGATTCCCAACGCAATCAACAGCTTGATTGCCGCCCATTCTGAAAATTTTAATATTTTCGACCGTATTGCAAGCCCTTGGGTTATCGCCACATATCCCATATTTCTAGCATTTGCCATATATCTAACCGTCAAGGCGGAAAAATTCGCCCTCTAACCCCCAACAAAAAAATTTTCCAAAGCTAGGTCAAAAACCCTAGCTTTTAAAATGCAACTGTGTTATAATAGGAAGTGCGAGAAAGCAAAGCAAAAAATTAAAGAGTAAATTTTAAAGTTTGTCCACTTTTCAAAGTGGCGGGGGTGTGGGGGCAGAGCCCCC
>WRKH01000119.1 GCA_009778175.1 Turicibacter sp. | reverse complement strand
GGGGCCAGCCCCAGACCCCGCCACTTTGAAAAGTGGACAAACTTTAAATTTTTTTATCGCTTTTCACTTTGTACTTTTTCAATCGTGTCGAATTGGTGTCGAAAATTTTAACTGGAAAGGTAAATGTATCGTCTTGGTATCGTTTGCGGACGTATGCGTAAAATTTGAAGATAGCCTACTCGCAACTTTAATTATTGTCTTGGTATCGTTCAAAGTAAAGGCATCGCCTTAGTATCGTTCGCGGATGGATGCATAAAATTTGAAGATAACTCCTTCGCGACTTTAAAAAGAGCAGAGGAGGAGGCTTGTGTCGTCTGGGGATTTTTGGTCTTTTGTGTCTTGGTTGCAAAAATGTCTGCATAAGTTTTCTAATATTTGGGGCATGGTTAGGTTGGAACGCTCGGATAATATATCTTTTATGCGTGCCAAAAATTCATGAGGCTGGTTCTTGTAAAAGCAATCTTGTAAGCCGTCCGTGTAGAAAAGTAACATATCGCTGGGCTTGTAGGATATGCTCTGCTCCTCGTATCTTGTGTTCTCAATCATGCCCACAGGTACGCCTACCGCCTCTATTTCCTGTACCTCGCCGTTTGTCGGTATAAAAAGCGGCATCGTAAGCCCAGCATTGGCAAATCTTATAGAACGAGTGTATGTATCGATAACGGCGTAAAATACACAGGCATATAGGTCAAAGTCTTTTCCAAGCAGTTTGCAAAGTTCGTTGTTAAGCTGAAAAAGTAATCGCTGAGGGCTGAAATGGTTGGTGTACATATTTTTAACCATTGCGTTTATCGTTACAGTTAGAAACGAGGCGGCTATGCCATGACCCGAAACATCGCCCATTATTATCCCCAAACTGCTTTCGTTTAGCGGGATAACATTGTAAAAATCCCCGCCCACTCCCATTGCAGGAAGATACATACTTAATATACTCACATCGTTAAAATCCATATCAATATCGGGGATAAGGGCTTTTTGCACCCTGCACCCCATTTCTATCTGGCGTTCTATAATGTAGTTGCGTTCCTCAATTTTGGCGTATTGATCTTTTAGCTTGGTTGTTAGGTAATGCACACGGGTCAATGCCCGTATGCGAGCGATAAATTGTTGTTCGTCGTGTGTTTCGACATAGTCGTCCGCCCCCGATTCCAAGGAATGGATTAAATTCGATTTATTGCTTACATGGCTTATGCAAAGCACCAAAACAAAGGGTATTTTGGCCTTTAGTTTCTTGCATAAATCAAAACCGCTAGTATCGGAGAGTTCCACATTGGTAATAACAATGTCAGGAGCGAGAATTTCCGCCTTTGTAAGGGTTGCCTCTCCACTCTCCGCCGTTCGGATATAGCTGCTTGCAAAGCCTTCTCGTGTCAGCCATAGACTGATTAAATTGTTGGATTCCGCAGAACCGCTCGCTAATAGAATATTATTCACTTAAGACTCTTTTCAAAACGTATACAGTTCCCAGAGCGATTAAACGAGATTGTGTCGGTTAATGCACAAACAAGTGCAATTCCATGTCCGCTCTCCTCAAACACTATTTTGTTTGATGCGGCAAGTTTAAGCACATGGTCGTAATTAAAGCCAGCACCCTCGTCCTTTATAGCCGCCAATATGCGTTCGCCATCACTGGTTACCATAACGTGTACATTTTTTTTTGTATCTCTTTTGTTTCCGTGAATCACAGCATTGTAAAGCAATTCGCTAAAAATCAGTTTCAAATCGAATCTTGCCTCACTTGCTGGGTGCTGGTCGTCCACAAAGTCAAGTAGCGTGTTCACTTGCTCTTTTACAGCCCTTGTCTCGCTTTCAAAATGTAATTTACAAAATTCCAATTTCGACAACCCTCTCTTATAATATAATATAAAATTCATTTTTCGTCAATATGTCGAAAAATGTTTTTATTTTTGCCTACCAATATTTTTTGTGGTGTTTCAGCAATTTTATAAGCATATGAGCAGTTTCCGTTTTCGTAATGGTAAATTCATCAACTAGTGCCTTAATCATAACGATCGATATATCGTTGTCAATATCCTTTGGTATAGCGGACTCTAGCACCAAAATTTCAACAGTAATTTCGTCAGGTGTGGGGTGGAAAGCAATCTCAAAGTTGTTGCAATCCGCCTTAGCGGAAGAGTTCTTTATTACGTAAATACACGCTTCAGACACTGCCGTTTTTATATCTTCGATTTCATCAATGTCGAAATTTGTGCGATTGGCAATGCTGGTAACTGTTAGCCTAATAGACGATACGTAGGCGGGATTTACGGGGAATGACATCTTAATGCTGTCGTTCATGTTGGTGTCCCTCCGTCGTTTTTTATGCTAAAAATTTTATCTAGCTGGGTTATGTGGAACAATTTTAAGATATTGGGTGCTACGTTGTAAAGGTACATCTCGTTATTATTGGCGTGTACAGCCTTCAGCACACCAACCAACGCCCCAAGCCCAGTTGAGTCAATGTATTCGAGTTTGATGCAATCTATATGCAAATCTACCGCTTTCTCCTCAATCAACATTTTTAGTTGGCTTTTTAAGTCGGGCGAACTATAGATGTCCACTTCGCCAACTATTTTCAAGTACCATTTTTCGTTCTCAAACTTTTGTTCCAAAGTAAAATCCATAAAAATCTCCTTTTTCTAAAACCGTGGGACGCTGCCCCACACCTGGCACAAGACCGTATTGCCGCTGGGAGCACGCCCCCAGACCCGCATTTTTAAAAAATTCAACTTGTTTGCGACAGACACTACCCAAATCTTAAAATCGTTGGTTGCGGATGGGATTGAGTTTGATGTATTTGACGTAA
Organism: Turicibacter sp.; assembly: GCA_009778175.1. GTDB lineage: Bacteria > Bacillota > Clostridia > Lachnospirales > WQUN01 > WRKH01. Next base: position 2,421 of record WRKH01000119.1, on the reverse strand, counting down.
CGGTGTCCGCATTGTCAAAATATGTGCGTTTACTATAATTATATCACAATGTACAAATTATTTAAAGATTTTTTATATCAAAATTGAAAATGTGGTCGTGGCATGGTTTCTTCATTAAAAGCTGAAGCCCTTGCCGTCTAACATTCCTTTAACCTCCTATCACAACCACAGCCACATCATTAACATTAGTCCCAGTAGGCCCAGTGATTATAAGCGAATCCACCGCCGCAAGGGCAGTATAAGAATCATTTTCCAACAAAACCTCATCCATATCAAAACCAGCGGTGGATAAATCCGACAAAGTCCCGCCGTCCACAATCCCGCCAGCCGCATCGGTCGGGCCGTCCGTGCCGTCAGACCCCAACGAAAAAATCAAAACGTCGTCCAACCCAGCAATCTCTCTCGCCGCCGCCAAAGCCAATTCCTGGTTGCGGCCGCCCTTGCCCTTGCCTTTCAGCGTAACCACCGTTTCGCCGCCAGCTATGATTACACAGGGCTTGGCAAAAAAGGTTTTCTCCGCATGGGTATCCGCCGCTATCCTGCCCAAAAATCGCCCTGCTTCCGCCGCCTCGCAGTTCATTGTCGTTGTCAACACATAGGGCGTATATCCCTTGGATTCCGCAACATTAGCGGCAGATTGGCACAATGTCCGCACACTCCCAGTTATGACAGTCTCAACATTTTTCACAGCCTTCGGCGTTTCCTCCGCCAAATATTTGCTTTGCAAAGATGTCAACTTCAAGTTATATTTTTTCACGACCCTCAAAGTGTCCTCAACGGTGGACAAATCAGGTGCGGCGGGCCCAGATGCAATGGAATCCAGCCGATCGCCCAGCACGTCCGAAAGTATCACGGCAAAAATCTTAGCAGGACTAGCAATCGTGGCAAAACGCCCAGCTTTCACAGCCGACAGCCGTTTGCGTATCATATTCATCTCCACGATATCCGCTCCGCTTGCCAGCAGTTGGTTCGTTATATCCTGTATATTCTGCAAAGTTATCCCCTCAAGGGGCATTTCAAACAAAGCCGAGCCGCCGCCGGAGACCAAAAAAATCAACTCATCGTTCTCGGTCAAGGATTTCGCCAATTCCACGCATTTACCAGTAGCAATTATCGTATTTTCGTCGGAAACAGGGTGTCCTGCCTCAAAAATTTCCACATCAGGAATTTCGCCCTGAGAATGTTCATATTTTGTAACAACAATCCCACCCAAAAGCCGTTTCCCCAAGTAATCAGAAGTAGCTTTCGCCATCGTCCAAGCCGCTTTACCAATCGCAATCAGGTACACATTTCCCTTAAAAGAATGTCCTTTCAAAGTGCTTTGTACAGCTGTACGAGGCATATTATCGGCTATAATGTTCCTAATCATATCACTAGCCATTTTCCTGAGTTTTTCCAAAATTACCTCCTGAATTTTAGCCGTGGTGGCTGCCCACATCTGGCACTAGGTCATCTGACCACTGGAAACGCAGCCTCCAAAATTCACATTTTGCATTTGTCTATTTTACACGACAGCCAGTAGTATTAAGGTTTATTATACCACAATTAACAAATTATTAAAAATTTTTTATTGGATTGGTAATAAATGGGGAGGGCATTGTGAAATATATTTGACAAAGACGGGGGAAAATGCTATAATTGCAGAAAGTAGAGAGTAGGAGGGAGACAAATGGAGGTTATTTTATTGGACTTTATGACGAAAATGTCAACTATGCCTAAACATAATCGGCTTTTGAGGGATATAAGTTTTAATTTGAAGCTTGCTTTGAGGGCGAGAGCGGATTATGATATTTTTACGGATACGGTAAGGTTGGCATATTTTGGCAATATTCAAAATGCGAACGGACTGGCGGAGTCAACGCTTATATGGGTGGACGAAAATTTTCAGGCGAACAGGAGTTTGGAGATTTTAAGCTATGTTGAACCCGATTTAATGCTATTTTATCGGAATCGATATATCGAGGACAGGAGTTTGATTATTGGTGCACCCGATTTGATAGTAGAAATTTGGTCTGAGCGTAATTCTGACTTAGAACAAGCGGCTAAGCGTTTCCTATATTCCACTTCACAATCAACGGAGCATTGGTATTTAACGCAAAATTCCAACACCATCGAACGCTGGCTAGGCAAAACAAGACTACCCGATGCCTCTCTATCCCACACAGTCATCACCAACACCGGCCTAACCCTAGACCTATCAAAATACAGTTTTAAAGTCGCGGATGCGTTCTCATCAAATTTAAAGTCTCCGTCCGCGAACGAGTTTTTTAAAGTTGCGGATACTTTCTCATCAAATCTGAAGTCTCCATCCGCAAACGAGGAATCAGCAACGACCTCGTAGTCCCCAATCGCTAAAAAACAGCCAAAACCAAATTTAAAGTTTGTCCACTTTTCAAAGTGGCGGGGTTTGGGGCAGAGCCC
>WRKH01000118.1 GCA_009778175.1 Turicibacter sp. | reverse complement strand
TTTGAGAACAAAAATTTAAAGTTTGTCCACTTTTCAAAGTGGCGGGGGTGTGGGGGCTGGCCCCCACGGTCTTAAGGGTGCATAGCTCAGTTGGGAGAGCGCCTGCCTTACAAGCAGGATGTCAGGGGTTCAAGTCCCTTTGCACCCAGTAAAGCGGAGAAGGTCTTCGTAGAGGAGATTTGACTTGGGCGGAAGTGTTTTTTTCCTCTTTGTAAGTCTCTTCTCCGCTTTATTTGGCGGAATAGCTCAGTTGGCGAGAGCACGCGGTTCATACCCGCGGTGTCGGGGGTTCAAATCCCTCTTCCGCTATTTTTTTGTGAGAATTTATTTGAGCTAAGTCTGGGGATTTTTATGGAGCAGATGAAAATGTTTGATGATAGGACCGAAAAGAGGCTTGTTGGCGGCGAATATCTGCTCCATCAGGGCGATAATTTGCAGATTTTGGCAGGGCTGCCCGAGGAAAGCGTAGATATGATTTTTGCCGATCCGCCCTATAATATGCAAACGGACGGCGAACTGCTGCGAGTCGAAGGGACTGTTTTTAAGGGCGTGAACGATAAATGGGATAAATACGGCTCTTATGGCGAATTTTTGCAATATACCGAGGCTTGGATTTTAGAATGTCGGCGGATCTTGAAAAAAAACGGCTCGCTGTGGGTTATCGGCTCGTTCCACAATATTTACAATACAGGCCATATTCTGCTGACTAACGGATTTTGGGTGCTGAATGACATTGTTTGGGAAAAATCGAATCCCGTCCCAAACATGAAAGGCACTCGTTTTTGTAATGCTCACGAAACCCTGCTCCGTTGCGTAAAGGACAAAAACGCCAAAGCCACGTTTAACTACAAGACGATGAAGCACCTAAATGGCGGCAAACAGATGAAAAGTGTGTGGAATATCCCACTTTGTACGGGCAAGGAACGGCTGACGGATGCGGACGGCGGCAAGCTGCACAACACCCAAAAGCCGCTAAAATTATTGGAATATGTGATTTTGTCGTCCACAAAAAAGGGCGACACGGTGCTAGACCCATTTTCGGGTACTGGCACAACTGGCGTTGCAAGTCTAAAATTTTTGCGGAAATATATCGGTATCGAGAGGGAAGAACGCTATTTAACGGCATCGAAAAATCGGCTCGACAACGTAGAAATATCGCAACACACGGATTTAATCGAGAATACATATGATATTCCGCTGGAAAAAGTTGCAATAGAAAAAATGCTTGAAAAGGGCTATTTAACGGCTGGGCAGCCGCTTTATAACAAAATCGGCAAGTTACAAGCAAGATTGACCGCAAAAGGCTCGGTTTTGTGTGCCGAAACGAATGAGGAAAGTTCGATACACAGGCTTTCTGCTAAAATATTGCAGAAATCGACAAATAATGGTTGGGATTATTGGTTTGTGGAGTTGGGCGGGGAGTTTGTGTCTATTGATAGTTTGCGGCAAGAATATAGGGAGCGGGAGTTGTAGGGGAGGATTGGGGGGTTAGCGATTCCGCTCAACAAATTTTTTGCCGATTTTACATGGTGGAGTTAAAAATGTGAGATAATCACGACAGCACAAAAAAGCGTGGATAATTCGACATTTTATGACAGATTATGTGGTGGAACCTACTCCTCAACCAACACCCGCCATCCAACATCGGCAATCAACAAATGCCCCTCCTCATTCGGATGTACCAAATCAAACGACAACGCCGCAGTAAATGGATTCAAATTAAATCTAACCAAATCCAGCCGCCCTGATAAATAATTATTCACATCGGCAACCAAAAACCGTCCGCTGCTTTCCTCAATAATAACCTGATTCATATCCGCAAGTAACTCGTTCGACCAAGTTGCCATTGGTACGGAAATCCTCAAAATCTCCTGCGGAATGGGGTTGTAGATTGTATTAACAATGATAGTCGCACGTGGTGCGTTGCGTTCAAGCCATGTGATAATTTCGCCAAACTCCTGGGCAAAATTTTCCACGCCCTCATCTAACAATGCCTCCAACTCTGGCGAAAGCGAGCCTGTCCATATCGAAAAAATATCCCTCGAACCTGCCACAATTTCGGCTGTACCGAAAAGTATTCCGCCAAGTCCTGACAACATATCACCAAAGCCGCCGACAATATTATCGACATTAAAACTACCGATAATTCTACCAAAATCAAAACCGCCGCCCTCGGTTTCGACAATCTCATTTACACCCGCTATAATTTCATACATAACGCCCCAAGCACCCGAAAGCGTTTGACCTGCACCAGTTGCCACATTTTCGCCGCCAGATACAGCTTGCAATTCGGATAAATAACCCAAAAATGGCGTTAAGACGTTGTTTCCGCCGATATTTAGCGTGATAACACTCGCACGGCGGAATAGCCTGATTTCCTCGTTGTCCATGTCGTTTAACATTTCCAGCACGTCCGCCGTGGTAAAGCCGCTTGTTGCGAAATTATAATATTCGTCCGCATAACCTGCCTGTTGCAATTTTTCAAAAAACAAGTAAGTATGCCGATTTTCAGGGTTATCCTCGAAACCATATCCAGAGGATACGGAGTCGCCCAGTGCAATGTAAATATGTGCACTAGGTCTAAAAAATGCAAAGTAAACCACAACGGCAATCACCGCCACCGCCAATACCGCTATGCCGATTTTGATGTATTGTTCTAAGCCTATTGACGTGGAATTTTGCCAGTTTCTATTGTTCTCCCTATTGTTGCTGTTCTCCATGCTGTCTTCCCAGCTGTTCTCTCTATTGTTCTCCATTTTAATTGTCCTCACTTTCGTTTGTGTTAAATTCTTCTTCGGTTTCGTTTGTGCCGAAGTCTTCGCCTACATTTGCTTAATCTGTTTCGATTGCACCCTCCTTTCGTTTGTGTTGGATTGAGAGGAGAGGTTATGAGAAAAGGTAAGATACCACCCCAATAACCACAAGTGCCACTGCAAAAAAGGCAAGTATTCCATAAAAAAGTTTATTGCTTACATGAGGCATCCTCATAAAATACATCCAATGTCGCTTTTTACTCCTCTTGCCTTGGGGAATTTTATCCTTTTTGGAATCTTCGTCCGTCATCTCCTCTCTTTTGTACGTGTTATAATCTACATCTGTTCTTGCTTTGTTTGTGCTGGAAATTCCGTTTGTTTCTTGTGTCGATTCGTCAGACATGGGGTTCGGATTCGTATTACTACTGTCAGGCTCAAATTTAATCCCAAATTTGGCTGCGTTGTTTTGGATTTTTTTAATCTTTTTATGATCCGAAAAAATTTTGATTTTATGTTTCCATGCTATATGAGGGGCAAAAGCGGTTATTGCTTTTTTTATGTTTCTCCGCCATATTGAATGGCGTAAAGAAGCAAATATTACCTTTTTCGATGACCGGCGTATCTCTATATTCGGAATACTTTCCAAAAATTTCTTATAAGTCTCTCTTTCTATAATCTTCTCCATTCCTTTGTAAATTGCATGATAAGCAGCAAGTTTCTTTTCTTTTTTGATTTTTCCCAATTCTGCAACCTTGCCCTTAAACTCCTCATAGTCTTCAACAATAGATATATTATGTAATATTGTGATTTCTCTGGTATACTCATCTCGCTCAAGGTCCATCAACAATATTCCAGCAGCTTTTGATGTAGGTTTTTGAGGAAATTGGGTTTCCAAAAATTTTTTTATTTTATCGCTGTCCTTTTCGATAAATTTTAAAATAAATTTGGTAAAACCTCCAAAATCACATTCATGCAAATCATAATATTTCTCAAGATAGCCTATAATTTGGTTGTTTAATAGTTCATTTTGGTAGCGTTGGATAATTTCTTTCCAATCACTGTAATCCTGTGGATTAAAGTCCTGACTAGACGGAGAGGGTTCAGGGTCGCTTGTACTTTGCGATTCGTCTTGGGAGGGTTGGTTGTCTTCATTTGAGCCCTCAGATTTGTCTTTGTAGCATCGGATAACATCATCCAAGTCCTTAAAACTAGACGGAGCGTATTTTGTACTTTGCGATTCGTCTTGGTGGGGTTGGTTGTCTTCATTTGAACTCTCAGAGTCCTGACTAAGCGGATTATGATTATCGTCTGTATCATCAACATCGTCATTGTTAAAACCATCAAACCCTTGTTCAGAGTAGCCTGTACTTTGCTCGTCTGATGGTTCGTCTTGGTGGGGTTGGTTGGCTTCACTTGAATCCTCAGAGTCCTGACTAGACGGAGTAAAATTATCGGCTATATCAATATTGTCGGTAGAATCATCAAAATCATCGCCTGTAATTCCGTTGAATGATTCGTCTTGGTGTTGTTGGCTGACTTCACTCGAACCCTCGTCCTGACTAGATGTAACAGCAACACCAAAATCATGTTCAATCCGTTCAAGGTCTCCCTCATCGTTGATTAAAGGTTGATTGCCGATTTCCTCTGTTGCCTTTCTTTTGGATTGGAATAGCGGAATTTTAATTTTGCTTAGGAGAGTTCGTAATGGATTGTTCTTGTTGGCTTTTTTCAATTCTTTGTTGAGTTCTTCAACTTCCTTTTTGGCAGCACTAAGTTTTTCTTCGGTTTCCTTTTCGGCAGCACTAAGTTTTGCTTCGGTGTCTGTTACCTTACTTTGAAGTTCCTCTTTTTTATCGTTGGCAGCTTGTAACATTGTTCCGTACTCATTGATTGTACCTTCAAGTTCCTTCTTTTTCTCATTGGCAGTTTCTAACTCTCCTCTAAGTTCCTCTTTTTCAGCATTAAGTTTCCTATTTTCAACCTTTACGTCATCCAACTTCCCACTCAACAACTCCGCCGCATGAACGGCAATCCGCTCCCTAACAACCTTATTTATATCATTCTGCCCATGTGCGTTGTCGCTTATGTATTGCAAAATACTTTCAATTTCGCCCCACTCCAACGAACGAAACGACTCGCTAATGATACTTTCCAACTCAGTTATCGGTTTTTCACCGTATATATGGCTTAAATACTTCAACTTGGCTCGGTTGCTCTTGACAAAATCCTCGATATTATCAAAATCAATTTGCACATCGCCCATAATAAAGCCACTCCGCACACTATGATGTTTTTGCAACTTTTCCCTTTGGTTTTCAGGTACTGCAAAATTCGGCTCGTCGGTGTGTTTTAGCAATAATTTGCTAACATCGCCGATGCTCTTACGTACATCATAATATTCCAATAATGATTTCGATATGTTCGTATACCGAC
>WRKH01000117.1 GCA_009778175.1 Turicibacter sp. | reverse complement strand
CCCCCCCCGATGATGCTGACGTAACTTTTGTCGAATATGATCCCGAGGCTCACGAGGCCTTTCTGCTCGCATTGGAACAGGCAGACGAGGCTCTGGCACGGGGAGAATTTACGATTTTTATCGACCCCGAGCAGATAGGGCATGAGGATTTTGCTATTGCATTTGAACGGGCTATGACCACGCTAGCACAAACGCAATTTGCAAACATTGAGGAGGAAAGTTGGGCTAGGCAGGAGATGCTTGCAGCCTACTTCGATTTTGAGCGGTTTGAGCAGCCGATTGACCAAACGAGTGTTTGGGTTATAGAGGTGCTGAATAACTCTGGGCATTTCTCTAGCCACGAGCCGCCGCTTACCAATTTTTATCGGCGGCAGATAGACGGACAGCTCTTCCAAGGGCATTTGAGCCGTGGCAGTTTCGGTGCGAATCCTTCGCAGACTAATCGGGGACTTTGGGACTTTTTCGTTGTTTACACAGGCGAAATATTTTCACATGACAATTTCCCAACGCCCATCGGCGTACACCCTGACTATGGTCTAGCCCCCGAACCCGCAGAATTGGCTGTTCGCAAACAGAATTTACACGAGGTATTTTATACGCTCCTGCCCCACATTGAAGAATGGCTGGAAGAAAGGGTTTCGAATATTCCCATGATAATGGCGGACGGCTCGGTAGTTACGGACGAGTGCGATTTACCCTCGACTATTTTTGTTTCAGATGTGCAAGAATTTTTTTGGAACAAGCAAAGTACCTTTAGGCCGCTCGAAACCATTATGTACAGCCGCATCGTGGACGGTGTGCTATATCAAGGTCAGCTTACAAACATAGGTTTGGTGCTGGTGGTTCTGGACAATGGTTTGGATGATATTATGGGTACGTATGCGGGGACGTTGTTTGCCGTTGACGAAGATTAGATTAGCAAAAACCGCCGATGTTGAGTCGGCGGTTTTTATTTTTTGAAAAATTGACAACTCGGGCTTGTACGTGGTATGATGACATTGTCTTTATGGGGTTAAAATGATGCATTGCTTTGTTTTGATAGAAACGGGAGGGATTTGTAATGTACAATAAATTGAGTTTGAAGAATTTTCGGGGGTTTAAGGATTTTTCGATGGAGTTGAAGCCTGTAACGCTGATAGCGGGGAAAAATAATACGGGGAAAACGTCTGTTTTGGAGAGTGTGTTTTTGTTTCAGAAGTATTCGGATGTAAATGTTTTTCTAATACTACAAAACCTTAGAGAGCCAACAATAGATTTTCGGCATACTCCAGCCCTAACGGCAAACAATGTGTGGAATCCATTTTTTTATGGCATGAACCCCGAAGAAACTTTGGAAATAAAACTAGATGATGAATTTACCCTCCGACTAAAGAAAGATACGGAATATGCCCTACCTGAAAATATCCCTAATGCACTAAAGAGTAGAGTCGATTTTTCGATTACGAAAAACTATACTTTGCGTTGCGATTTTTCCAAAGAACCCAATAATTTTAGCGGGGCTTATGTTATCGGAGGCAACGATAATATGAATTTTTCGACCTTGATTCCAAGCAACACAGATATTCCCGTGCCTGTAAATCCTGAATATATACAGTTTTTGGGACCAAGTAACACGTTAAGCGATGAACAAGTTGCAGAAAATTTTGGTATTTTAGATTTGAACAATAACAAACAAGAGCTGATAGATATTCTTAAAATACTTGAAAAGGATATAAGCGATATAACCACTGTTGCGATTGATAGGCGAGTACAGCTTTATATATCCAAGCAAAATAGCAGACTGCCAGTTGGTGTAATGGGCGATGGCATACGAAAAATTTTGCATATAGCTTTAACTTTGCTAGTAAATCCTGGTTGCATTTTGCTAATGGACGAAGTGGAAAACGGACTGCATTATTCTTTGTTCCCCAAATTTTGGGAAATAGTGGCGAAGTTGGCTGTAGAAGGGGGTTGTCAAGTTATTGCGACCACGCACAGTTATGAGTGTGTGCAGGGTGCAACAGAGGGCGTACATGAGGGCAATTTGCAAGACTATTTTAGTTTTACACGCTTGGATAGGGAAGAGGGGACAATCAAGCCAAAAAGGTATACTATTGGCTCGTTGGAGCGTTCGATAAATACTGGTTGGGAGGTTAGGTAAATGGTAAAACAACAACAAAATAAAGATAACCAAAAAATCAAAAAGCCTAACATAATTTTTTGCGAGGGAGCAGATGCTTATTATTTCATTATTCAGTATATTGTTTACTTGAAAGCCGAAGAAAATAAATTTGAGGATTTTCAAGTTATCGATTTTGGCGGCAATGAGGAACTTCCAGCACGTTTGAAAGAGGATTTGCCCAATTATCCAGGCTATGAAAAGTTAAAATCCCTTTTAATCATACGAGATGCCGAAACCGACCAAAATGCCGCCATACAATCAATCCAATCTGCACTAGAAGCAGCAAATTTTCCCGTGCCGCAAAAACCGCACAATGTAACCGAGGGATTAAAGCCCAATTCTTCCCAAAATATTAAGGTTGCGTTTACGCTTTTTCCAACATTATCAGAAGTGCCAACGGACGGCACTTTGGAAGATTTATTTATAGAAAATCTCACAGAAAACAATGTTGAAAATGTGCTAAATGAAGTGGATAAATTTGTTAATCGCTTAAAAACAAATGGTCGCAATTTCGGACATATGCACAAAAGCAAACTACACGCATATTTTGCCGTTACAGACGAAAACGCAGTTAATGGCGTTGAAAATCACACCTACATAGGGGCAAAAATTGGCGAGGCGGCTCGAGATGGGGCTTTTAACTTTGAATGTAGCCCGCTGAATAATCTGAAACCGCTACTGGTTAAAATGCTGTGAAAACCAATGCGACACAATCACTCCCAACCTCGAATCTCACACATCAAAAACCAACCCCAACAACGCATCATACCTATCCTCATCCTCCTCATAAATCTCAAACCAAACCCCATCCCCGCCATTTACCACAACACCTGCAAAAATCCCCGCACCGCTCCTGCTGAAAACAATCTCCGTCTCGTAATACGTACTAACTATCCGTAAAGTCAACGCAGTAGAAGAAAGACAAAATAGCATCTGCGAAGTATCTTCGACCCACGGCGGCTGACCCGTCGAAAGAGCGTTCAAAGCCCCTTGCACAACTGCCAATTCCTCTTCGGAAAATTCCGTCCGTATCCGCAAATTTTCGTAAACACCAAAACTCAACACAAAGAAATCTTCCCAATGTATCGAAACATACTCGTCCAGCCTGCCCGCAGACATGGGCGTTAATCCAACATCATTCGCACAACCCGCAAACAGTATAACAACAATCAAAATAATTTTTCTCACGCTAGCTCCAATTCCTCACAAACAAAACATTTCAAAATATCCGCTTTTCACGAAAATTTAATTTTATTACCCCTAACCAAGAAATTTTTCGGGACAATATCCGCTGTTACAACACTCTGTGTGTCGCTAGTCGAAAAACATCGGGTAAATTTTTCAAAATCAAAATTTTGCGTTGCGAAAACATTATTATCTTCGTCAAGAATTGTCAAAGTAGTTCCGTGCTTTGCCAAATCGCACGGCGTATAATCTATTACTACTAAGTCATTAACTTGCGTTCCACCGAGTATTTTGCACATGATGATTACCTCTCAAGAGCGTTCAAAGCCTCTTGCACAACCCGCAAACAGCAATACAGCAACAATCAAAATAATTTTTCTCACGCTAGCTCCAACTCTCTGAACTCCCGTTCCGCTACCCAAGCCCAATCCATATCCCCAACCAATCGCACACGTGCTATATCCTTAAAATACACAGGCAAAACACTAAATCGCCAGCCCACAACATCATAAAAAACCCAACCCCAATCTTCGCTACCGTCTTCAAAAGGCTCGTCAATATGGTGAGAAACGCCAGTAAATCTAATAACGCCGTTCACTATGCCGCCGATATATTTTGTCTCTACCTCCATTCTTTTGCCAACGTTTTCAGTCAAAAACTGCTCCAAATATCCAAGTTTATTTTCAAACATCATTATCCTCCGCATTTAGTATGGCTTGATTGGGTAAATATGCACACCTTTGCTGGAATAAATCATGGTAAAAGTGCCAGTTTCAAGCCATTTTTTGTCTACCAAATCAAAATATTTACCAATAACCCTATTTGCCTTTATATCCTGTCGGGGATACATTATGGAGCTAGGGTGCATTTGAACAATCCCCATATCCTTATATTCATCTACCAACTTTTGTGCATCCTCGCCATTATTCAAATAAGACGGCATCCGATTAATAGGCGGATTTTTACCAAGTGCCGCCACGCCCGCAATCAACCGCCGCTTAAACTCGTCCGTCCCCAGTATATGATCTCTCTGCTTTATTTCCCGTATCTGAGTATTATACATCCCCACCACCAAAAACCAAGGGGGGACTCTCGTCCCCCCTACCTAGGGCATCCCCTAGCTCTTATTCTCAACCACGAACTTAATCGAGGTTTTTTCTGCACCGTCCACGTCTATCTGTGAAAATGCGGGGTAACATATTAAATCAATGCCATTTGGCACTACATACCCTCGTGCTACAGCGATACTTTTTACTGCTTGATTGACCGCCGCTGCTCCTATTGCTTGTATCTCCACGGTCTCGCCGTTCCGCAACACTGCCGCTATCGCACCAGCTACTAACTTTGGCTTTGATTGGCTGGAAACTTTTAATAATTCCATTCTACACCGCTCCACTTCTCTATTTTAAAATTTTTTCCTTACACCTTACACTTTCTTACTTCTCACCCCACCCAAAACCGTGGGGGCTTTTTGTCATACCCCCACACCCCCGCAAACTTTGCTAAGTCTCCGTTTGCTCCAACTTCACATCGTTCACGAGTCCATACTAGTTTTGGGCAGGGCTTGCCTTGCCTCTTACTTACTTAATCCTATCCAATTTCCACACACTAAACCCAACGACACCTAGCCGCTCGGCTTAACCCAAGCCGCAAGCCCAACCACCACCCCAACAACACCCATAAAACCCAAACCAAATTTAAAGTTTGTCCACTTTTCAAAGTGGCGGGGGTCTGGGGGCA
>WRKH01000116.1 GCA_009778175.1 Turicibacter sp. | reverse complement strand
CCCCACCCCCCGCCAGGGCGTGCCCTGGACTGCACTTTTTTGGATTTTTCTCTATCCGCCCGCCCCTACGAAAATCAGGCAAGGTTTTAAGAGTGTCTAAAAAATCCGATAATTTTATTGACAAGAAAACGGCTCTGTGTTATTATTAAAAAGTTCAATTAGCTACCGTGGCTCAGGGGTAGAGCAGTGCACTCGTAATGCACAGGTCGTGAGTTCAAATCTCACCGGTAGCTTTGTAATCCTTGGTCTGATTTTGCGTCAGACTTGTTTTTATAGTTGATTTTCGGGAATCTGAAGTGATAAGATGTAAAATGTGCAGTCCAGGGCGCGCCCTGGCGGGGTGTGGGGCAGAGCCCCACGGTTTTAGGAGTTGAAACGATGGCGATACCAGATTTTCAAGCGATAATGCTGCCCGTCTTAAAATTATTGGCGGACGGCGAAACACACTCATTTAGAGCTATTGTGGTGCATATGGAGGAATTTTTTTCGCTCACAGAAGAGGAAAAAATGCAAAGAGTGCCGAGCGGTGTACAGCGAACGATATACAATCGCAGTAATTGGGCAATCATGCACCTTAAAAAAGCCGCTTTGATTGAAATGTACGAGAAAAGAGGTAATTTTAGAATAACTGCCGAGGGCAAAAAGCTCCTATCCGAAAATCCGCAGGGCATTACAACGAAAATGCTGAAAAAATACGATAGCTATCGAAATTTTGTCAACGTAGAGCATGAAAATACTGCGGCTGATACACCAAACAATGAATTTTTGGACGATACGAGTAAAACACCTCAGGAGATTATGGGAATATTGGCGGAAGAGCTGAATTTGCAGCTTGCAAAGGATTTATTGGACGAGATACACAATAACACACCCTCTTTCTTTGAACGTCTTGTCGTCGATTTAATCCTGAAAATGGGCTATGGCGGCTTAGATGGAACGGGCGAAGTAACCAAAAAAACCAGCGACGGCGGAATCGACGGCATTGTCAAACAAGATGAATTGGGGCTGGACGTGATTTATATTCAAGCCAAACGCTGGGAGAAAAATTCTAAAATAGGTCGCGGAGAGATACAAAAATTTGCGGGTGCATTAGGTAGCGAAGGGGCTACAAAGGGCTTATTTATAACCACCGCCAGTTTTTCCAAGGGTGCTATCGAATGTGCCAAAGATTACAAAAATGCCAAAATAATACTTGTGGACGGCTTGATGCTCGCAAAATTGATGACAAAGCACGATTTAGGCGTAAGCACAAGTAACGTGCTGCTCATCAAAAGGATTGATGCAGATTATTTTGACGAATAACGGGGGTTTGATGTATAATGGTTGATGTGAGAATGAAGAATAGCAAGCGGCGAGGAGCGTGGAGAGTTTATGAAAACTATTTCGGTCGTCAATTATAAGGGCGGGGTTGGGAAAACTACCGTTACGGCGAACCTTGCCGTAGGGCTTGCTAAGCGTGGGAAAAAGGTACTCGTAATAGACATTGACCCCCAAACAAATCTGACGTTCTCGTTTTTACGAGTTGATGATTGGCAAGCGGACTATAGCAAAGACAAAACAATAAAAAAATGGTTTGATGCAATAATTGAGGATAGTTCGCCGCCGCCGTTATCGGATTTGATAATACATATAAACGGACTGGATATTATAAGCTCGCACTTGACGTTGGTTGATGCGGATACCGATTTGGCACTGAAATTGACAGCCGCCACGCCCCGTCAGCACAAGAGTAATTTTTTAAAAACCTACTCGTATTTTCTAAATGCGTTACGCAAATTGGATAACGCATATGATGTGGTTCTGTTTGACTGTCCGCCGAATTTTAACACGGTAACTCGAAATGCCATAATTGCAAGCGATTATTATTTTATGCCCGCTAAAATGGACTATCTGTCCACATTAGGTATCGACAATATGCAACACAGGATAGAGGAATTCATCTCAGATTACAACGAATATACAAACGATAAAATCGCACCCGAGTTTTTGGGTGTGGTTGCAACCATGATTTCGCTGAATCAGGGCGAACCGATTTCTGCAAACAAAACATACATAAATCAGCTAAAACGAAATAACGTGGCTATGTTTAACACCATGATACGGGAAAATAAAACACTATTCTCTTTCCCGGCGGAATACGGAAAGCAGGTTATCGAGCAATCGCACAGCAGCGGAAGTTATGCGAATGTTGTACGTGAACTGAATATGTTTGTGGATGAATTTATTGAAAAAACGGAGGTATAGCGATGTTGAAAGAGTACGCACAGCTAAATAATGTGATTTTTACCTTTTTAGCGGCATTGAGAGAAGATGAATTACGGGATTTGACAAGTGGCAGGGCAAGATTGGAATTGATATATTCGAATAAAGCACAATTACCCGCAAAGCCAAGAATTGTTTCCAAAAAAACGAGCATGATTTGTGAACATATAGAAACGCTTGACAGCCGAGAAGAGGGGCGAAAGTATCTGAATAGCCTCAAGCTAAAAAGGAGCGAACTTATAGAAATTTGCCGCTTTTACAGCACTGGGGTTATGGCAAAGGATACCAAAGCCACTCTAACGGATAAGATAATAGAGATGGTAATAGGGGCAAAGCTGCGGTCGAGTGCCATTTATAGGGTAGATGTGAAGTAATTCCTATTATGTATAACGAAATTTTTGGAACATTGCTAAGTAGCTTGATAACGCTATCGGTTGGTATGGTAGCGGGCTATTTGGGCAGAAAGATGAAAATAATGACCGATGCGGTAAATGCAGGGCTTTCTGGCGTTTTGATAAAAATAGCCTTGCCCTGTATGATTTTTGTGTCATTTATGCAGCCCTTCTCGCAGGAATTGCTGCTTGAAAGCCTTACAACACTTGTCATCTTCGTTGTGGTGTTTACAGGCTGTTGCGGGGTTGGATTACTGCTTGCACGGACATTTGGGGCAAACGAGGACGATAGAGCAATCTGGGGCTTTTCGCTTGCATTTCCGAATGTGGGCTATATGGGTATACCTGTGATTTTTGTCGTCTATGGAGCTACGGGGCTTATCTATACCACTATGGCAGTTGTGGCGTTTAATCTAGTTACGTTTAGTTTGGGCGTGTATCTGTTTGTAAGGGGCAATATAAATATTAGGTCGATGTTCATAAGTGTTCCGCTTGTGGCATCTTATTTGGGTTTTGTGTTCTTTGTAACGGGCTGGCGTTTGCCAGGCGATTTGGAGCAAGGGATAAGGCTTGTGGGCGATTTGTCCGTGCCGCTGGCTATGATGTTGGTTGGGGCATTGTTGGCAAAAAGCAACATACGCACGTTATTTTCAGATTTTTCCATACTGCCGATTATTGCCGCTAGATTGGTTGGAATACCGCTCGCCACATTTTTCATATTGCGGCTATTTTTGACAAATGATTTCATGCTAGAAGTGATTGTAATATTAATGGCGATGCCAGTCGCCGCCAATACAGCCATCTTTGCGGAGCAATACAAGGGCAATACCGACTTGGCATCTAAGGTCGTAACGCTAAGCAATATTCTGTGCATAATCTCGATACCGCTCATAGCGTTGATATTTTGAATATTTTGCTAACTCTCGCATACGATGGCACGAATTACTGCGGCTGGCAACGGCAGAAAAATGCCCTATCGGTGCAGGAGGTTTTGGAGCGGGTGCTTGAAAATTTCTTCGGAGAGGTAAAGACGATTGCCACAAGCCGCACAGATGCGGGCGTTCACGCTTTAGGGCAGAGAGTGTCATTTAATGCAGAAACTAAAATCCCGCTCGGAAA
Organism: Turicibacter sp.; assembly: GCA_009778175.1. GTDB lineage: Bacteria > Bacillota > Clostridia > Lachnospirales > WQUN01 > WRKH01. Next base: position 1,284 of record WRKH01000116.1, on the reverse strand, counting down.
ATTGCCGCAGGTATTAAATAGCAAGCTGCCCTCTGATATTGTCGTACAAAAAGCGATGGAAGTGTCGCACGGCTTTAACCCACGTTTCGATGCTGTAAAAAAAACGTATTGCTATCGTATTCACAACGCCATTTCGCCCAATCCGCTTATCGCAAGGTATAGTGCCTTTGTGCCAGAGCGTTTGGATTTGGAGAGGATGCGAACGGCGGCGGCATTTTTTGAGGGGACACATGATTTTGCGGCATTTTGTGCGGCGGGTTCGGCTGTTACAAGCACTGTGCGAACGATTTTTGAGTGCCGAGTGGAGCAAAATGGCGAAATTATCGAGATATACATAACGGGGGACGGATTTTTGTACAATATGGTGCGGATTATAGCGGGAACGCTGGTTTACATAGGTATGAAAAAGCCGCTAGATGCAGCAAAGATAATCGCCGACAGAGACCGCAAAAATGCGGGCAAAACCATGCCAGCACGGGGGCTTACGCTTATCGATGTGATTTTGCCGATCTAGCAAAAATGCGGGACAGAGGGGTTTTAGAGCGAATTTATTTGGAACGGGGGTCAGAAGAGATGGAGAAAAATTACAGGATAATGCCACCGCCGCAAAAATATTTGACTCTGCCGCAAATTTTTGCAAAGTACGGCTCACGGCCTATAATAGCCTATGGTTGCAAGCTAAAGAACAACGTACCATTGGGCGGATACATAATAGCGGTTGCAAACGAAGCGGGAGGCGATATAAGGCGGATAAAGGCATACATGAGGCAATTAAAGGAGCGTTTTACCGACAAAGAGCCTATATCATTCATCTGCGTACGGGAAGACACAATAATATACGACACGGGGGCGGGCAACATAAAGACTTTACCGCCAATAGAAACAAAAGAGCCTTCCAAACAACAAAAAGCTCTAGAGTCCATGTCCGACGAAATACTAGCCAGAGCACTAGCAGCAATTTTCAAAGAATAAAACCGTGGGGCTCTGCCCCACACCCCGCAAGGGGCGCGCCCCTTGACCCGCTCGTTTGTTATTTTTTGGCTCTCGGTTTTCCCCAACCGCTCCAATTTTTTTGCTGTTTGGCAAAAAATATCTGCTTGTCTTACGAGTCCACCCAATGGCGACTCTCAAACCAAAACCAATTTAAAGTTTGTCCACTTTTCAAAGTGGCGGGGGTCTGGGGGCCAGCCCCATATACACTAACTTAACCAGCAAACAACTGAAGAACCCTAGGATTCAGGCGTTTTTCAAGATATAAACTAGCTGATATAACATTAAAAGATT
>WRKH01000115.1 GCA_009778175.1 Turicibacter sp. | reverse complement strand
GGGGGCTCTGCCCCCACCCCCCCGCTGGGGACCAGCCCCCAGACCCCCGCCACTTTGAAAAGTGGACAAACTTTAAATTTTTTATTGGAATTTTTTGCGTAGGGCGGATTGGTGATTTTTATGTATTTTGTGGTAAAAAGGTTTTTGGATATTTTGTTGTCGCTGGTGGGGATTGCTGTGTTGCTGCCATTGCTGGCTATGATTATCGTGCTGATAAAGGTAGATTCTAGGGGTTCGGTATTTTTTTGCCAAAAACGAGTTGGGCGAGGCAAGACTTTTTTTACCATATACAAATTCAGGACGATGAAGACGGACACGCCGAAGGATATGCCCACGCATTTGCTCGACAATCCGCAGACGTATGTAACCCGAATGGGGCGGATATTACGTCGCACTTCGCTAGACGAATTACCGCAGTTATTTAATATTTTGCTAGGTCATATGTCAATAATCGGCCCACGACCCGCTCTATGGAATCAGGACGATTTAATAGCAGAACGTGATAAATACGGGGCAAACGACATACGACCAGGTTTATCGGGCTGGGCACAAATAAACGGACGAGACGAAATCCCCATAGAAAACAAAGCCAATCTAGACGGTTTTTACACCAAAAACATAGGCTTCCCCCTAGACTGCAAAATATTCTTCCTAACCCTAAAGACAGCAGCAACAGGCAAGGGAATAAAAGATTAAGACCGTGGGGGCTCTGCCCCCACACCCCCGCAAGGGGCAAGCCCCTTGACCCCAACTTTCGTTTTTTATGTTACCATGGGAATCCCCAATCGCTACAAATTTGTAGCGATTTACGGAAATCCATGATAACAAAAAATAGCGAAAGTTGGGGGTCAAGGGGGCTTGTCCCCTTGTGGGGTGTGGGGCAAAGCCCCACGGTTTTAATCTTTTGACTCTTCGAGTTCTCGCATGGCTAGGATTGTTTTTTCTATTAGATGGTCTAGTTCCCAGTTTAGTAGTTCAGCACCTTGTTTTATTACGTCTCGGGAGCAGCCAGCGGCGAATTTTTTGTCCTTGAATTTCTTCTTTACGCTGGAAAGAGTTAGGTCGGAACAGCTCTTGCTGGGACGCATAAGGACTGTTGCACCTATTAAACCCGTGAGCTCGTCTGTGGCAAATAGGATTTTTTCCATGACGGACTCGGGAGCGTAAGGAGTGTCGGTTAAACCGTAGCCGTGGCTTAGAGCTGATTTTATGATGGACTCGTCTATGTCTAAGGCTTGCATTAATTCAATGCCCTTGACACAATGTTCGTCAGGATATTCCTCAAAATCAATGTCATGTAACATTCCGACTACAGCCCAAAATTCAACATTTTCGGGATCGTGCTCTTTGGCAAAGTATGCCAAAACACCCGAAACGGTTTCGCCGTGCTTTAGGTGGTAAGGCTCTTTGTTGTGCTTTGCTAGAAATTCTCTTGCTTGTACTAGGGTTGGTATCATTTACAAAACTCCTTTGAAAATTTTTTAAACTGCACTACTACATGATACAGCCATGAGCGGATTTTGTCAAATCATGCCCGCTCAAACGCTCCTCAATCCACTCCATGGCATACGCATAAATCTTACGCATGACAGCATCCGCCTTGTTTGTGGCAACATCGGTCATCCTTGCCATATAATTCTCCTCCAAAACAATTTCAAGAGAACAGTTAAAATTCATATCGTACAATAGGCTAATCTGCATAAGATGCCGATCGGACGCATTTTTTATATCCCCAACCTGCAAATTTTGCCCCGACAAAACTCCGTCCAACATATTTTTTGAATAATCTCCTGCTACGTCGCTCGTTATAAAGCGAAATTTTCGCAACTCTGCGGCTTCGTGCGTGGAACAATAATGTCTAAATATATCCAATTTATCAGCATCTCGTATCAATTTTGAAAATCTTTGTGTCTCAAAATCCGCTTCAGGCAACACAAAAGCATTGTGAACCCGCAAAGCGTGTTCGATTATATCGATTTCCCGTTCACTCAAGCCCGCTTTGGGAACTTTTGTTTTGAAAATTTCGGCACTCATTGTCCCGTGATTACCCGTAATTCTATCGTCCATCGTGCCGAATTTTACAGCTTGCTCGAAACGCCCCAAATCATGTGTGAGTCCTATTATTTCTGCCAATCTTATATCCTTATCATCCATTTTAAGCCATTTTGCTATATGTACACAATGTTTGGAAACTTCAAATGTATGTGCGATTTTCAAATCCACCTCATCAAGCACAGCCTGTTTTTCCTCATAGATGCCAGCCTCTACAGCCGCCCGCATCTCAAAAACATATTCTTCGAACCATTCCAATATCCTCATTTTTACCTCCTTTACAACGATATAGTAATTCAACTCAACAAAGGCGGGCGGATAATATCCGCCCCTACGGGCGGCGTTGTTGTAGGGGTGGATACCATCCGCCCGTTTTCTTCTATACATCAACCAATATAAAAAATCATACAAAGTGCGGGTCTGGGGGTGCACGCCCAGCGGGGTCAAAGGGCAGAGCTCCGTGGTCTTAGGTTTTGCCTGCACGGTTAAAGGAGATTATTGTGCTTAAATTTACGTTGTGTAGGCTGTTCATTATGTTCTTTTCTATGCTGGGGTTTGTGCGTTTAAGGCGTTTAAGTAAGGCTTTTGTCTCCTGTCGCTTGGAACCAGTGCCGCCATCGTCCCATATCGTGCAATTTTCAGCCAACGGACAGGCACATTTTATAAATTCCAATTGGTTAAAATGCTTCCACGCCAAAATTTCATCCTCAGGGACACGATACATTGGGCGTATAAGCTGCATTTCTGGATAATTTTTGCTGTTGAGTTTGGGCATCATCGTCTGAAATTTGCCTCCGTAAAATAAACTCATCAGAACGGTTTCAACAACATCGTTAAAATGGTGTCCCAACGCTATTTTGTTGCAACCTAGCCGCTGTGCCTCAGAATACAAAAAACCTCGCCGCATTTTTGCACACAGGTAACAAGGTGAACGGTCTGTTTGCCCGACCACCTCAAAAATGTTGGAGTCGAATATATGTATGGGAATGTCCAGTATGCGGGCATTTTCTCGTATTTTTTCCAAAACATCCGCACTATATCCAGGATTCATCACGATATAAGTCAACTCAAACGGAAATGTGCTGAATCTGTGCAAATTCTTCAAAAGCAGTGCCATAAGCATGGAATCCTTGCCGCCCGATATGCAGCAGGCAATGCGGTCATTTTCACAAATAAGCCCATATTTCTTGATACCGCCAACAAAAGGCCGCCATATGGTTTTCCTGTATTTTACGTGTATTGTCCGCTCAATCCTCTGTGTGTCCGTCAACCTATCCATTTTTTATAACAAATGTCAAAAAGTTCCATAAATTCCTCGATTTCATCAATCTTAGTGGCATGGCTAAAACTAATCCGCCAGGACGACAAAGCCCTTTTTTTATCGGCGGTTATGGCGAAAACTGGGCGAGAAGGGGTATTTGTGGTATCGCAAGTAGATTTTATCGACACGCAAACGCCTAGCTCATTAAGGGATTTTACGAAATCCGCCGATTTTATGCCCAAAACGCTGATATTTAGAATATGCGTACTGTCGAGAGGGCTATTAATCTTTACCTTTGGGTATTTTGCCAGAAATTTCCGCAAATCTTCGTTTAAATTTTGTGCAATTTGCACATTTTCTACCCTTGCACCCTCTGCTAACTGCCATGCAACCGCCGCCGATGCCGCCAAAGCAAGCGGCTGTGTGCCTCGATGCTCTATCTCGTACCTGCTAAATAATATGCCTATGCCGCATATTCCGTTGAATTTGTGCGGACTTGCACTTAATGTGTCCATTCCGATAAAATTTACAGGTACTTTGCCCACCGCTTGTGCTGCATCCACATGAAAATGGCAGTTTGGGTATTTTTTCAAAATATCGGCAATTTGCACAATATGCTGAACCGCACCCAGTTCACTATCCACAAGCGGAACAGTAATAAGTGCGGTATTTTCGTGCAATAGTTCCTCTAAATGTTCTAAATCTATCTTGCCAGCCTTATCAATTTCTACAAAATCAATCTCGCAGCCCGCTTCTTGCAGTTCCGCCAAGGCAGCAGTAATCGAAGGATGCTCTAAAAAGCTAGTTATTATATGCCCCTTCCGTCTCCGCTTGATTGCCGATTTTATCGCCAATACATTGGATTCCGTAGCACTGGAAGTGAAAATTACATTCTCCGCCTTACATTCGGCTAAATCGGCAATTTTGGCTTTATTTTTTTCAAATTCCGCCCTTGCCCTTTCGCCAAAAACATGATTAGCCTGTACATTGGCAATAAATTCCCGTTCCACACGACAAAATTCATCCAAAACTTCCAGTTTTGTGAAAGTAGCCGAGGCGTGGTCTAGGTATGGCATTACTTCTTTTTGCCTGAATCGGTCGTGTGGTAGCCCTTCGGGCCTTTTTTGCCTTCCGAAGCGGGGGCTGATTTTGGCTCGGATTTTGCCTTTGTTGGTGTTGTGCCGCCATAGGCACCTGAAAGGTTTTGCACCATTTTATTTGTGCAAGGCCCACAATAATTCCCTTCGTAGATAATTGCATCGCATTGTTTGCAGTTCAGCTCGAAATTCATGCCCTCTGGCACAATCAGGCGACCCTCTCGTATATATCGCAAAATCCGTTTTGGCGGCACTTTAGTTGCATCGGCAACCTCCGATATCGTAGCTGTTCGGTTCTCCAATATATATTCCCTCAGCACATCAAACTGCTTCTCCTCTTCCCTTAAGCAACTGGGACATATTGTATCGATAGTCTTGTTAAACAATTTACCGCATCTTCGACAATTGGTCGGCATCATACTCACTCCTTCTTTCTCAATCTTAAAACCGTGGGGCTCTGGTGCTACTCGCAACGCCTAAACGGTGTCCACTGGACACCAGGCGCCCCCACACCCCGCCAGGGCGCGCCCTGGACTGCA
>WRKH01000114.1 GCA_009778175.1 Turicibacter sp. | reverse complement strand
AGAGCCCCCACGGTCTTAATGTCTGTGTTGTAATGTGGCAATCATTGCGTCTCTTAGTAGCATTAGGCCGAATTCTTCCCATAGAGATGAGTCTGTGGGGACTTCGGGCCAGGGGACTAGTGAGCCGTCGGAGAGTAGTGCTACTGGTTGTGAGATGAATGTCATTCCTAGTGCGTTGCCGTGATTGTTGCCTGGGAATGGGAAACGGTCGCCGCCGTTTGCGTCTAATCCGCCCCAAATGAAATTGCTGCCCGCTACTCGGTATATTGTGTCGTCGTCGCTTATTTGATCGCCGTTTGCTAAATACCAGCTGTATCGTGGGCGGGTTATGCCCTCGTGTACGAAATCACCTATTTGCTCGCCTCGGGTCGCTCCCGCTACAACAGCGGGCTGACCGCCGTTTAACCCGAAAGCGGGCGGCGATAAATCGGCATTGCCTGTCGCTTCCATGTTTAGGAGCGTGAGTAGGTCGTTCCCTTGCATTTCAAAGAGTAGAATGGCGTTGTTAAATGGCATGGTTGCGAGCATATCTAGCATTGTAACATTGTCGGTGGACTCCCAATGCCAAGGGCCCATGTTCCGCCAACCGCCGAAATTGGAAACGTATACCCAGTCGTTTTGTATGGTATTTGTCCAATCCTCGGGGCTGGTGTTACGATTTATATAATCTTCAACAAGCTCAGTTACCCAAGCATTGCGATGATTTCGTAGTTCAGTATTGTCTGTGATTGCCGTGTCCGCACCTGGTATGCCGCGTACGCCGACTACCTGATTGAGAAATTCGCCCGCTTCGTCCCAAAATGTGTCAACTTGGGCGTTTGCGGCGGTGTAAACTGCCTGTACTTGCGGGTTCTGAAAATCGGGATTTAACTCGAAATTGATGATAGAATCGGGGTTCGGGTTGCCGTCTATGTTGGCAGGCCCGCTCAATTCGCTTGTAATGTCGTAAAGGCCGCCGTTTTCGTCAAAATGGAACGATATTCTGCCCCATGTGCGACCATGCCAGCCCGCCTCGACAACGATTGTTTCGTTGGTTTCACGGTTGTTGACCAGATGCGTATGACCCGCCAGCACTACGTCAAAACCGTCGATTAAATTCGCCAAAATGTCCGCCTCTGCACCGTGGCCGCCGCCCGTGCCCATGTGCGTAAGTGCCACAACAGCCGCTGCACCGTATTCTTCTCGCAAGTGCTCTATAAGTGCCTCAATATCGGCTGTCCAATCGGGGTTGTAGTTGGCGGCAAAGACCAGGCCGTCCGAGTAGGAAACGCCAATCGTGGGCGTTCTCAGGTCAAATTCGCCCAGCAACGCCTGTGAAACCAAATGCGACATTCCGCTGGTCATCAGCCCGATCATGGCAACAACCGCCTCGCCGTCCTGGATAATCGTGTACGGCAGCACCCAATCGGGGTGTTCGTCCGTACCTGCGACAAACAAATCCGCCGCCAAAAACTGCGTATGTTCGCCAAAATATCTAGCCCTATCCACCGAGCCGAAACTAAATTCGTGGTTGCCCAAAGCCGAATATCTCACGTTCAGAAATTCATAAAGCCAAACGACAGGCTGCCCTTCGAGATAATTGGAAACGGGGTGTCCGTGGTAATTATCGCCGCCCGCCACCAAAATCACATTATCAGGGTTAGGGTTTTGCAGCCGCCAATTTTCAACAAAAGCCGAGAACAGCCCTGCACCTGGGTCTGCGGCACTAATAAAGCCGTCTATCATGCCATGTAAGTCTGTATGGTGCAAAATATCGATACGAGTGCCATTGCCGCTTGCAATAACAACGTCAACTTCCACCTCGACTTCCGCCTCAATCTCTTCCGTAATTACAGCTACTGGGGTTTGGATTATTCCGCTAATCCCAAGCGTTGCGAACAAGGATTCCACGGGGGCAAAAGCCCTATCGCCCGCCAGCACCTGAACAGGCACAGACAAGTTACCAGCCGTACCATTAGCGACAAACTCGGCACTACCAACATTCATAGTAACCAACTCATCGCCTCGTACCAGCCGAATAAGCCCATCGTCCCATTCCACCACAAAATCCAACGCCTCAAAAACGGCTCTAATCGGCAGAACACTAACCCCACCAACAAACTGCTCTTCAACTTCCAACTCCAAACCATCAAGCACCAAGACCATCTGTGCCTGAACCGACAGCGACCCAAAAAGCACCAAGGTCGCAACCAAAACTCCAAAAATCCTCTTCATTTTTTCCTCCTTCAAACCCAAAGTCAAGACCGTGGGGCTCTGCCCCACACCCCGCAAGGGAGCGCGCCCCCTTGACCCCGCTCGTTTTATTTGGGTGCTAGGGTAGTCTCCGACTTTTGGATTTTCACATCTCTTGCCCGTAACTTTAAGTGCGGGCAGTCCTTTTCCGCTGTGATTGTCTAGATAGACTCATAGTTTGGCGATAACTTAGCGTAGGGGCGGATAGCATCCGCCCGTTATTGCTTGCGGGCGAAATCTCATCCGTCATTTGCGACCTGCGGGCGGATAATATCCGCCCCTACGAAATACCGAAAATTTGAGCGTATGAGCTAATCAGGTAACCATTTTCCGTCATTCCCCGTCAAACCCAAACCAAATTTAAAGTTTGTCCGGAGACAGTCCAGTGGACTGTCGAGTTTCAAAGTGGCGGGGTCTGGGGCAGAGCCCCCACGGTTTTATCCCTTGATTCCTGAGCGGGCTATGCCGTTTACTATTTGTTTTTGCATTATTAGGAATAGGGCAATCATGGGTACTACTACTATTACTGAAGCCGCCATTAGTAGTTCGTAAAAATTGCCCGCCTCGCCTCGGAACATTGCTAAGCCTACTGGTAAAGTCCTCATGTCGGGCGTGTTTGTTACCATTAGTGGCCACATGAATGAATTCCAACTGCCGATTACGGATAGAACAATCATTGTCGCAAGGGCAGGCTTGGCTAAGGGTACCATTATCATCCATAAAAAACGGAAATCTCGACAACCGTCCACCTTTGCGGCGTAGGAAAGCTGGATTGGTATCGCTAGAAAAAATTGTCGGAGCAGGAATATCGAGAAAATACTAGCCGCCCCTGGCACGATAAGCGCCCGAAACGTATTTATCCAGTTAAACGTCGCTATCGTAACGAAATTTTGGATAATAAGCACTTCCGTCGGCACCATCATAGTCCCGAGCAAGATGATAAATAGTACATTTTTCCCCCAAAAATTCATGCGGGAGAAGGCGTAAGCTGCCAAAATCGTTGTCGTCAGCTCCAAAATCGTACCAACTACGGCGATTATCGTGTTATTGATAAAATACCGCCCAAACGGTGCTATCCGAAACGCCTCGGCATAATTTTCCCACCTCAACCGAGCGGGCAGCCAAACGGGCGGCCGTGCAACCACTTCATACGCTGCCATAAACGAGCTAGACAACATCCACAAAAACGGAAACAACATAGCCACACTACCCATTGCCAAAATTACGTAAATTACCACTCTACTTGCTTTCATTTCCGACCTCCTACGATTGTCGATTAAAATTTTTGCGTGATTTTTGCCCTCTTTAATATGGAGTTTGCGGTTTGTTTGGATTTTATTTTTATCGGCACGGACACAGTTTGATTGGTATTCGGATCTATCCAAACATCATGGCTACCCTTGCCATGTCTGCAAAATTTCCAACCATTTTTGCCCAAAATATCTCGCAAAGGCTTTGTATAATCTGCCATTACAACACCGTCTCCACTCGCACGGCTTCAAAAATCAAGTGAATGGGACCCGTGTAATCGCAGTTGTCTTCAAGCATTTCAGGGGCAGCCAGCCGCACCTCCTGGACAAGCTCATCGAATGTCTCCGCCTCCAAGCACAGCCCAGGAATATCCGTGCTAGTGTACCAAACCCTCGCCTCCACGTCCCATATCAATCTAACGTCATATTTCATAAAAATTCCCTCGTTTTAGTTATAGTGTACCAATTTACGCCCAACCAGCATTTGAATTAGCGTGAAAATGAAAATTATGGCGAATAAGACCAAAGCGGCGGCTGATGCCACGCCGAAATTCCAGTTTTCGTAAAATTGCATATATACGTAATATACCACCGTTAAGGCACTGTTGACTGGGCCAGGCGTGCTTTGGAATAGGGCGAAAACTGACCCGAACACCCGAAACGAGCCGATAACGCTCATCACGGAGACGAAAAAGAGCGATGGCGAAATCATGGGCAAAGTAACGGTCGTGAAGCGGTGGAACGCCGATGCACCGTCCACTTTGGCGGCTAGATATAGCTGTTTGTTGACAGTCTGCAAACCCGCTAGGAAAATAACAATGTTAAATCCCAAGCTGCTCCAAATGCTCATGATGACAAGTGCCGTCATTGCGTGGTCGGGGTGCGTAATCCACGCTATCGGATCTACGCCGAACAGCCCCAAAAACCAGTTCATAATGCCGTGGTTCGTGTGATAAATCCAGTTCCAAACCGAGGCAATCGCAATGGTCGAAGTAACAAACGGCAGCAGGTAAACGGAACGGAAAAACGGAGCAAATTTCACGCCGCTATTAAGCAGAATCGCCAACCCCAGCGAAATCGCCACGGAAATCGGCACAACCCCAAACACAAAGATAAACGTATTCCGCAACGCCAGGATAAACAGCCTATCGTTGAAAATAAAGATAAAATTGTCAATCCCTCGTGCCATTACCTCGTGTGTGAAAAAATTGTATTCCGTAAAAAATCCCGTGTAAAACGACCGCACAACAGGGTACAGGCTAAAAATCACCAAAATCACCAACGCCGGCGACAAATACAACAAAGCCCAAAAAGTCTCCTTAGCCGTAGGCTTAGCCACTCCATTACTGCCTTTGAACAATTTCCTAAACATAATCCCTCCTAAAAAAATTAAAGTTTGTCCACTTTTCAAAGTGGCGGGGTGTGGG
>WRKH01000113.1 GCA_009778175.1 Turicibacter sp. | reverse complement strand
ACAGAGTGCTGTAAAGACAAAACCTTGGGGCTCTGCCCCAAACCCCGCCACTTTGAAAAGTGGACAAACTTTAAATTTGGGTTGGGTTTGAGAGTTGCCATTGAGTGGATTTGCGAGATGTGCGGATATTTTTCCCAAACCAATAAAAATTTGGAAATGATTGGGAAAATCGAGAGCCACCAAAAACGAACGATGGGGGTCAAGGGGGCTTGTCCCCTTGCGGGGTGTGGGGCAGAGCCCCACGGTTTTAAAATTTTGAATAAGTAATGAAAGGAGCCCTAGAATGGAGACCATTTTTGTTGTTTTGTTGGGCGTTGGTGTTGTTTATGCAGTTGTTGGCTTTTTGCTTGGGGAATTTTTGGGGCATGGTGATACAGATGTTACGCAAATTTCGCCATTCAAGCCTGCTGTGATTGCGGCGTTTATAATCGTCTTCGGCGGGACGGGACTAATTTTCCTGCAATTCTTTCCGCCGTTGGTCGCTGTGCCGCTGGCTGGGCTATCTGGGGCGGCTGTCGCCTTTCTTATCTTCCAATTCATAATCGTGCCGCTCACGAAAGCTCAAAACACCACAGCCATCGAGATTCAGAGCCTCGTAGGTCATCAGGCAAAAGTTACCGAAAAGATTTTTCAGGGCAAATACGGCAAAATCACATACGTAGTCAACGACAGCACCTACACCGCCCCTGCCAAATCCCAGGACGGCAACGAAATCCCACGCAACACCACCGTCGAAATCATCTACATCGAAAATAACACATATTATGTACGTGTCGTTGCTTAAAAGACTAAAACCGTGGGGCTCTGCCCCACACCCCGCAAGGGGCCAGCCCCTTGACCCCATTCTTTGGGATTTTTAGCTTGTTTACGATAGGAGGAAATATAATGCTAGATATGGTTAGGGTGGGATACGCCCAAAACAACGCTTTTCGGCAACGTCCGCAGATGTACGCCGCACGAAATGTCGAACTCTCGTACAGGGAGCAGGAAATCGTCGAGCGGTTGCGTGGCAAGCTGGCGGAAATCGGCTCGGAGTTGCTGTTTGACTTGGGGCGGACGTTCGAGGGCGAGGACGGCGTGATGTTCGTGTCGGGCTTTTTCGGCAACATGAGCGAAAAAAACAGTCCGTTCATTTTAAGCCGTCAAACTTTGGCGGAAATGGCGGCGGACGATGCCAAATATCACGAATGGCTCGCCAAAATCGACTCGATTATCAGCCAAGAACGCCAAAATAGGCAACAATCAGCCGACCAAAGCGACCTCATTTCCGCCCACGAAACCGCAAAACGTGCCGACAGGCTTTTTCAGCTGTCCAGAGCCAACAACATGGGCAATATCTTGGATTTGCTGGATTTGTCGGATAGGTCGGATTCGCCTAGCCGTTCGCAACAGGAACGTATGGTCGGCGGCTATGAGTCGATGTTGGCGGATTTTGTCGAACGCTAAGCTAGGATTGGAGGCAAACATTGGACAGCGACAAAAGCCTTAGAAAACAGCAACGTGGGCATTTATACCAGTTGCTAATGACGGTGGAAATGCCAAATTCCGATGTGGTCGATACTTTTATCGACCAGTTGACAATGGAAATGGACGAAGAGGACGTTGCATACGTACAGCAACGTGTCCACGAACAACTAGTAAAATTGAGAAATAAGGAGGTTTAGCTATGGACAACGTACTATTAGCCGAACACAAACGACAACTGTTTCAGCTGTTGTTGCTAGAAGACGACCCTGAAATGGTGGGACTTTTCATAACCCAGCTGACCGCCGTCATGGACGAAGAAGATGTCAAGAACGTCCGTATACAGGCGGAAGAATACTTTTTAATCAAGTAAGGAGGTGCAATCTTGGCAAGCGAACGTGAAATGATAACGGAGCAGAAAAAGCAACTGTTTCAACTGCTAGTGTCGCAAAAATCGCCGTCCGAAATCAAATCTTTCATAGCCCAGTTAGTTACGGTTATGGACAAAGAGGACGTTTCATACGTTCGAGAACAGGTGGAAGATTATTTTGCAGACAAATAAGGAGGTGCAACCTTGGCAAGCGAACGTGAAATGGTAGCGGAGCAGCGAAAACAGCTGTTTCAGTTATTGGTGCTACACAAAGCACCCAAGGAACTCAAATCATTCACAACCCAACTTATCGCCGTCATGGACAAAGAAGATGTCGCATATATTCGTGAATTGGTGGATGAATTTTTAGAGGAAAAAGGAGATGTAGAAAATGGGTAATTTAGTGATAACAGCGGACACAATAATGATAATCGTGCTAATCGTGGTGGGCATTTTCGCACTGATAGCGGCGATTTTCGCATTGTGGAAAAAAGTGCCGCAGGACAAGGCAATGGTGGTTACAGGGCTGAAAAAGCGTGTAATCTCGGGCGGCGGCGGCTTGGTCGTGCCGATTTTGGAGCGAACCGACCGTGTCTCTTTGGAGAACAAAAAAATCGAGGTGCGTATCGGCGGCGCGCTCACGGAGCAAGGCGTGGGCATCAACGCTGACGGCGTGGCGGTCATCAAGGTCAAGAGCGACAAGGAGTCCATTTTGGCGGCGATGGAGCAGTTTAACACGGGCAACGAGGTCAAGACGATTGAGGTCATTGCGGGCATCACGAAAGACGTTTTGGAGGGCAAATTGCGTGAAATTATCTCCAAAATGACGGTCGAAGAAATTTATAAAGACCGTGAGAAATTCGCATCGCAGGTGCAGGAAGTGGCGGCGCTCGACCTGGCGGAAATGGGCCTTGAAATCAAGGCATTCACGATTCGTGATATTTCCGACGACAACGGCTATTTACAGGCACTCGGACGCAAACGCATTTCCGAGGTCAAACGGGACGCAATGATAGCGGAGTCCGAGGCGGGCAAAGAGACGAAAATCCGCACTTCCGAGGCGAACAGGCAGGGCGAGAGCGCACGGCTTGTGGCGGAAACGCAGATTGCCGAGGCCTCCAAGGAGAAGGACCTCAAAGTGCAAGCCTACCGCAAAGAGCAGGAGATTGCGAAAGCGGCGGCTGATTTGGCTTACGAAATCGAGTCGAACAAGGTTCAAAAAGAAGTTACCGAGACGAAGATGCAGGTCGAGATAACCAAAATTCAGAAAGAGACGGAGCTTGCCGAGCAGGAGGCGATTCGCAAGGAGCGTGAGTTAGAGGCGACAGTCATCAAGCAAGCGAACGCCGAGAAATACAAGGTTGAAAAGGATGCCGAGGCTCAAAAGTACCGTGAGATTCAGAATGCGACGGCACGGTCGGAGACGATACGCTTGGAGGGTACGGCGCGTGCGGATGCCAAGCGGTTAGAGGGTATGGCAGAGGTTGACATTATCCGTGAAAAGGGCATGGCAGAGGCGGAGGCAATGATGAAGAAAGCCGAGGCGTTCAAGCAGTACAACGATGCGGCTGTAACGCAGATGATAATCGAGCGGTTGCCGGACATGGCACGCGCGGTTGCCGAGCCGCTGGGCAAGACGGAGAAGATTGTCATAATCGACCAGGGCGGCGGGCAGGCTGGCGGCGGCGGTGCCTCGAAGGTTTCGGGGTATGTTACGGATATTATTACGACCTTGCCGCAGACGGTTGAGGCTCTTACTGGGATAAATATTTGGGATAAGATTAAGGGGACTGCGGATAGTAATGTTAGTGCCGAGGTAGAGGGGTAGAAAGAGATGTGCGGTTGATTTGTATCGACCGCACTTTTCCCCATTTATAAAAGGAGTTTGAGAGTGTTGCGTTTTGTGGTGAACTGGATTATCCAATTTGGCATTTTGGAGTTTTTTGTGCTGATGCTGATTTTTGTGAATGTTTTAACATTCGCTCTCTATGTGGCGGACAAAAAACGTGCTAAAAAGGGTGCGTGGCGTATCAGTGAAAAAACGCTACTCTTCTTTACCGTGATTTTTGGTGGAATCGGTGCGATTTTGGCAATGCAGCTGACGAAACACAAAACCCGCCGCAAAAAATTTAAAGTGGCTGCGGCGGTCGGCTTGATATTTTCGTTGATTTTATCGCTGCATATCGGGCATAGTCTTGTTTTTCGCAACACAATCCGTTTTGTGGAAATGGAATTTCGGTCGGCGAACTGGGATATGGGCATGGACGGCTATCGAATAGCTTTTATGGTGGATTTTCATATAATGGCAAATGACAGCATGAGGGCGATAATATCGGAGCTAAACGACAAAAACATAGATTTACTGCTGTTGGGCGGCGATTTTTCCGTGAGAAATGACCATTACCGAGAAACCCTTGCGGAAATAGCACAAGCCATCACAACGGACGGCATTTTTGGCGTGGAGGGCAACCATGACGATTATATAAGGCTTTTTTCCGCCAAAATCCAAAACGGAATTGTTCCGCTGGACAACAGCGGTGTTCGTATAAGAGAAAATTTTTTCTTGGCAGGTGTGGCAGATATGTGGAACAGAAGCCCAAGCATTGAGCAAGCCGTTGCAAACGCCAATGTCGATGATTTCGTTCTACTTATTTCGCATAATCCAGATGTGTCGATGCTGCAAGATACAACGGGCATTGATTTAATTTTGTCGGGGCATACGCATGGCGGACAAATCACGTTTTTCGGATTTCCGTTTTACCTATGGCGAGGCAGCATAACAAATTACGGAACACGTTTCGCATACGGTTTTGCCCCTTCAAGGGACGGAACGCCAGTTTTCACAAGTAGCGGCATAGGCATCTATTACCAAATTCCGAGAATTTTCACGAGATCCGAAGTCGTAATTTTTACCATGTACCACGAATAATCAGTACAAACGAGCGGGTCTGGGGGCACGCCCCCGCGGCTGGTGTCCAGTGGACACCAGCCGTTGCGAGTAGCAGCGGCAAGACG
>WRKH01000112.1 GCA_009778175.1 Turicibacter sp. | reverse complement strand
TTTGTTGGGCTTTTTTCTGCCTGTTTAATGCCTTTTGCAAGTGGTCTTTTTCTGTTGCTAGGTTGACAAATTTTCTAGCAACGACAGTTCCATCGCTCCGCATTATCGAACAAACAGCGTTGTTATTAAGCCCCAAATCCACGGCACAAATGTTTTTTTGACTTATTGCTACATCAGCAAGTTTCGTGTTTTCCTCAAATGGGAACGTCAAAAACCACATTTTGCCTTGTTTTTTTAGGGTTGGTACAAGTTCTTTGGATAGTCTGCAATTTTTGTCGATATACTTTATATCTTGCTCACGCAAGTGAACATTTAGCCAAATCCAGTCGCTTTTGTGAAAAATTTTTACTTTACAGGTGTTGGTGCTTGTACGAATGTAACAATTATCTTTGTATAAGGTTGGCATTACATTTCTAGCGGTTGTTAATGTCGGCTTTTTGCCCTTTTTGTCGCTGTTTTCCCAGTTTGTTAGGTTGCTTGTATATGATGAGTATGCTCCTATTGCTTGCTGGATTGCGGCTCTTCGTAAGTAGCACGGCATTTTGTGAAAATTCACGCCAAAATCGTATTTTACGTTGGGGTTTCGGATTGTTTTAATTGTTAAACTTTCCACGTAATTATTGCGTTTTTTGGCGGTTAATCCTTGGATTACTTGCCAATGTTTATCGCAAACATCAATAAAAAAGGCAACCGCACGTCTGTAAATGTCTACCGTACCGCTGAAAATATTGTTATAATGCTGTATTTTTACTTTGTATGACGAGACTATTTTCATGCTGTTGCCCTCATTTCTGTAAGTTAGTTTATTCTAGCATATTTGGAATTTATTGCAAAGGACTACTCCGAAATTTTAGTATCTCGCAAAGTTCCGCCTTGACCCACTAGCTAAAGCTTGTGGGATTGCGACTAGTATTCTGTCAAAATAGAAGGGCATCCAGATCTTAAAGCATTATGTCGATAACAGGGGTATCGAGTGTGGTAATATCTGCGATTGTGCTGGTTTTTCCGCCTATGTCGAAAGAGATAGCTGGAGAGGGTGCGTTTTCAAATTGTGCCCTTACGGAAAAATCCCGAGGATTCAATCCACCTCTTTCGGCGGACGACAAAAAATCCCGCCTGATATTTATCGATTGTTGCTGCATATCCCGCCGCCGCCGTCTTCGGGTTTCCTCCCTCTGCTGGCGTAAACGCTCGTTTTGTAATTCTTCAGCTCGTTGCTTTTCGTTGCGTGTGCGTTCACGTTTTTCTTCCTCTTCCGCACGTTTTCGGCGTTTTATCTGCCTGACGGTGTTCTCGACCCTATCCATCTGCATTTGAACATTGCGAGATAATGCGGCTTTCATATCGTCCTCGATGTCGGATGCCATTATTTCGCCGATTTTTGCCGCTAATCTCGCCCGCACTCGTGCGGCACGTCCCAAGGAATCCGTGTTGCTCAGGCGTACCGTCCCCTGCACAGGTCTGCGTCGTCTGCGGTTTTGATTGGCGCGTTCGTTTGCCCTTTTATGTGCATCTGCCAATCTTGCAGTCTTTTCGTCCCTGATGTTAATCTCACTAAACATAGCTGACTTTTGAGAAATCCAGTTCGTGGGGTTCTTTGGTCGTATTTGCCTTGCCCACCAAAATCGAGACCGCAAATTTGTAGCCGTCTGGGAAATTTAGGGCTTTTTTGTATTTGTCGTCCTCAAACAAAATCCTTGCCATAGCACAAATGACATTGCCAAGCCCCATAGAATGTGCGGCGAGTGCCATGTTTTGCACCATAATGCCAGAGTCCATGATAGCATAAGGTGTATCGTCCGCTACAATCGTAATCATGCAAGGTGCGTTGTAGAGCATTTTGCCGCCACGCTCCATTATGCGATTATATGAGGTTTTATCCTCATTAGCCTCCAGGATTTTCACGCCCGCTGCGTCCATTTCATCTATCAGTGCTTTGTCGGTGCAGACGATAACACGCCAAGGCTGACGATTCACGGCACTGGGCGAGGCAAGGGCAGCTTTTACCAGCTGTTCGATTTCCTCTTTTTTGAGCGGGTCGCCCGTGTAACCACGGCATGAATACCGCTCGGTAATGGTTTTTAGCGTTTCGTTCATTATTATACCCCTATTCTAAATTTGATATTTGTGTAATAGTACCACAAACATGGATATTTTGCAAATAAAATTTTGTTTCGACGAAAACAACGAAAAAGAATTGCAAAAAAATTTGACCTTCGAGCTATAAATGTTGTAAAATAGTATTTGAGGTGATAGTTTTGCAAATATACCTAGCTGGCGGTTGTTTTTGGGGTGTTGAGAAATATTTGGCAAACCAAGATGGCGTAACCGCTACGGAAGTTGGCTATGCTAATGGCACGGATATTAATCCCACGTATGAAGATGTTTGTACTGGGCTTACGGGTCATGCGGAGACGGTCAAGGTCGATTACACTGGGGAGCTTGCTACGCTTTTGGCGGCTTTTTACAAAGTAATAAATCCAACAATACTCAATCGGCAAGGACCTGATGTTGGTACTCAATACCGTACGGGAATATTTTACACAACGGAAAACGAGCGTGAAATAGCCCAAAAATCCCTTAGCGAACTAGCCAAAGAATATGATGAGCCAATCGTCGTCGAGCTTCTGCCCCTTACTTCCTATTACAGAGCCGAAGAGTATCATCAGAAATATTTAGACAAAAATCCTGGAGGATACTGTCATATACCACAGCATATCCTAAACAGGAAGGGATAGCCACAAAGGCAACATTCTGTCGATAATGAGGGCAGGGTGAAATATTTATTAAGGAGTTAGATTTTTATGAACAACAGAAAAATTAGGCGCAGGAAAAAGAACACGGGTAAAATTCTGCTAAAGGTGATATTGGGTTGCTTTCTTGTGATTTCGGTATCGTTTGTTAGTTTTGTTTTATTGGTGAACGCAGTATTGCCAGAAACGGAGACCTTTGAAGAGGCAATGACATGGGCTCCTTCTGAACCGATAGAATTTCCCAACTTTGAAACTGCTAACGAACCTGAGTCTGAAATCGCAGAAGAGATAATCGATGACGACCCGTTTCGTGTTTTCCCGTTCTTTTTGGAGGAAAACGAACAGGCTTACATAGCTTTTTGGGAAGAAAATCCCGATTTTGATGCTGAAACCGTTGTGTGGAAAGTAAACGCTGTCCTTCACGTGCCTTTTTACTCCGATATACGCATAAACAACGACCCTAATCCGCTTCTAGTAAATCCTTCCCACCGCCTACCATACGGTTTTGAACCTGCTAGGCTTGTGCCAATTTATTCGGGCAACCCGAATTTATTAGCCACGGTTGAAACCGTTACAGCATTCCATGCGATGCGAGAGGCTGCTTTGCTAGAGGGTATCGATCTTGTGGTAACTTCCGCCTATCGCACAGCCGAACGCCAAGAGGTTCTTTTCGCTAGACAGGACGGAGACGGCGTGGTTGCTCGCCCACACCACAGCGAACATCAAACGGGCAGAGCTTTAGATCTTTGGGGACCGCTTGGGCTTTTGGATCAGAGCGGACCTCCGACCCCTTCTGGCATTTGGGTGCGTGAAAATGCCCATAATTTCGGTTTCATCGTTCGTTATACAGAAGAGAACACGCATATCACGGGCATAATACCCGAGCCTTGGCATATTACCTACGTTACCAACGAAGTTTCAGAATTTATCTATATAAATCGCCTATCTAGCTTAGAGGAATTTGTGGCTCGCAACCCGACGTTTCAGCTTAATCACTAATCATTAGAGATGTGCGATTTTAGTGATTTGAAGGAGTGAAAAAATGATAGTGTTTGATTTGAGGAGAGCATTAGATGAAGTGCCAGAAGGAATATTTCACGGTACGGACATTTTAAAATCCCTCGGAGAGCCTAAGCTGACGATAATTAATGACAGAGGGGTTAAAACCATTCGAGTGAGCAACCGCAAAACTCGTGAGAACGGCATAATGATTTCGCTCCCTGAGATGGCAAAGCACTATAATCTAAAAGCAAACGACAGGATTACAGTAACGGGGCGGATTGGCATAGATGCACCTGATTCCAACTGGGGCATGGAGATAATGCGCGGCTCGGCGGATTGGTACGGGCAACTGGCACAGCAGATTACGCCCGACAGGCTTTTTTCCATGTCATATATTTTGGAAGAGGGCGATTTGGGACATTCGCTTTGGGTTTGCTCCAACCATTGGGGCGACGATGAGCCGACCATGGATTTTTCCGTGGACAGCATTTTGGTCTTTCGTGCCGCAAAATATGTTGAAAAGGACATTCGACCGATATTATACAAATTATCCGACGATGAATACATTCAAAAATTCGACGACGGCATGGAAATTCCGCTTGAAGAGCGAGACAGCCAAAAACAAAATGTAGGCGTATATTTACGCCGTTCGGGCACACCAGTTTGTTTTGCCTTAAAGACCGAACGAGGAAACTCAATATCCATAAAAAACCGTTTCAACGATTGGGACGGCATCGACATTCTACTACGGCCATTAAAGTTAAAGCCAGGCAATCAATACAAAATCACAATAAGGGGCAAGATAGAGGGTTTCGTCCCATCGGGTGCAACTCTAATTCTACAAGGCATCCCCGCTTACGCTTGGGTAGACGTTCTAGGCGTACAATCCAACGAATCCTTCGAGCTTTCCTGCACTCTAAGCCAAAGCAACCTAGAAGCCTGGACTGCCTGCCGCATAGCCACAAACGGCATAGGCGGCTCTCTACACATAGTCCTAGAATCAATAGAAATCCGCACAATAATTTAAGACCTTGGGGCTCTGCCCCAAACCCCGCAAGGGGCTCTGCCCCTTGACCCCGCCACTTTGAAAAGT
>WRKH01000111.1 GCA_009778175.1 Turicibacter sp. | reverse complement strand
CAGAGCCCCCACGACCTTAAATTTGAATATGAAAGGGTTTAGAATATATGGTACCGAATAATAATAAGAGGAGAGGGCGTAGGAAGAAGAGAGTCTGTGCCCTGTGTGAAGATAAAGTTGAGGGCGTTAATTATAAAGATGTGCCTAAGTTGAGGAAATTTGTTTCGGAACGAGGGAAAATTTTGCCGAGACGAATTACTGGAAGCTGTTCTAAACATCAGCGTAAGTTGACAATGTCGATAAAGCGTTCTAGGCATATGGCACTTATGGTATTTACTGGGGAATAAAATGCAATGAGAATCTAAATACCAGAGGTGCTGTTAATGGAATATATAACCATAGACGGCGGAAAAAGGCTTGAAGGACAAGTGAATATAAACGGTGCGAAAAACGCCGCCGTCGCTATTATACCCGCTGCGATTGCTTCCACTGGAATTTGCACTATCGACAATTTGCCAGCCATAAAAGACGTGCAGGTTTTGGTGGGAGCCATGCGTAAATTGGGCATTGGCTGTGAATTTACTGACGAACATACCCTTAAAATTGATAGCCGAGCGATAAACGGACATTCGATTGCGTACGATCAAGTGAAAGATATGAGAGCGTCGTACTATCTTTTAGGGGCTTTATTAGGGCGTTTCAAACACGCCGAAGTGCCGCTGCCAGGGGGCTGTAACTTTGGCTTGCGGCCGATTGACCTACATATGAAAGGCTTTGAGGCACTCGGTGCGAAGATTAACATCGAGCATGGCATGGTAACTGCCTCTGCCGAAAGGCTTACAGGTGCGAGCATTTATTTGGATATTTCCAGCGTAGGTGCAACGATTAACATAATGATTGCCGCCGTATACGCCGAGGGCGTAACGCAGATAGAAAACGCCGCCAAAGAGCCGCACGTGGTTGATACTGCCAATTTTCTGAACAAAATGGGTGCGAAAATCAAGGGTGCTGGCACGGATGTTATTCGTATAACAGGCGTTGAGGGGTTGAGCGGAGGGGAATATTCCGTGATTCCTGACCAAATTGAGGCTGGCACGTACATGATAGCTTCCGCTGTAACAGGCGGCGATGTTAGCGTGCAGAATATTATCCCCAAGCACATGGATTCCCTTTCTGCCAAGCTGACGGAAATGGGTTGTCAAGTATTGGAAAATGATGCACATGACGGATTGCGAGTAATTGGGCCAGAAGTTTTGAAGAGCTGCACGGTAAAGACGATGTTTTACCCAGGATTTCCGACGGATTTGCACCCACAGATGTCGGCGCTCCTATCTCGTGCGAACGGCACAAGCGTATTAACGGAGACGGTTTTTGAGCATCGTTTCCAATACGTGAAAGAGTTGCTCCGCTTGGGTGCGAACATACAGGTAGAGGGACGAGCGGTAATAATCGAGGGCGGTTCATTAACAGGGGCACAAGTAATGGCGACCGATCTCCGAGCAGGAGCGGCACTAATAATAGCCGCCTTATCCGCCGAGGGTCGCACCACGATAGGCAACGTAAAATATTTGGACCGAGGCTACGAAAAATTCGAGTCCAAGTTATCCGCTTTGGGCGCAAACATAAGCCGCATTTCCGTCGAAGAATAAGACCGTGGGGCTCCGCCCCACACCCCGCAAGGGGCTCTGCCCCTTGACCCCGCCACTTTGAAAAGTGGACAAACTTTAAATTTTGTTTGGGTTTGAGGGTTGGTTTGGGTGGATTGGTGGACGGAAGGTTTGGGTTTTGCCCTTGCGGTTTCCGATGTTTTTGTGTTGGGCGGATTGGCGAATGAACGAACAAATAAATGCAAAAAATTGCATTTATTTGCATGAAAAATCACGAGTAAAAAAATAACGAACGAAGGGGGTCAAGGGGGCTAGCCCCCTTGCGGGGTGTGGGGCAGAGCCCCACGGTTTTGGTTTTGGAGGGTTGGAAATTATGTATAGTCGGTGTAAAGAGTTGTTTGGTGGCTTTGAGAAGTTTTTGGGAGAGAGAGTCTTGGTTGGCGGCTGGGTGAGGACTGTTCGGTCTGGGAAAGGGGTTGCCTTTGTTGAGCTGAATGATGGTAGCTTTTTTCGGTCGGTGCAGGTCGTTTTTGAAAATGTTGAGAGAGACGAAGGGCTTGGTTTCGAGGAAGTGGCGAAATTGGGCGTGGGTAGCTGTGTTAGTGTTTGGGGGTCGGTGGTTAAGACCGAGGGGGCTAAACAGCCTTTTGAAATTAAGGCGGATAAAATTGTCTTGGAGGGCGAAAGTCCGTCCAATTATCCGTTGCAGAAGAAAAGGCATGGCTATGAATTTTTAAGGACAATTACGCATTTGCGGCCGAGAACTAATACCTTTTCGGCTGTGTTTCGGTTGAGATCGGTGGCTGCCCATGCGGTGCATGACTTTTTTAGGGAAAGGGATTTCGTTTATGTGAATACGCCGATTTTAACTGGGAATGACGGCGAGGGTGCTGGGGAATTGTTTAGGGTAACGACTTTGCCGACAGGGGAGTCGGATTTTGGCAAGGATTTTTTTGGCGGCAAGGCATTTTTGACGGTAACTGGGCAGTTGGCGGTTGAGCCATTTATAATGGGATTTAGGGACGTTTATACCTTTGGGCCGACGTTTAGGGCGGAACATTCGACGACGACGACCCATGCGGCGGAATTTTGGATGATTGAGCCTGAAATGGCGTTTGCGGATTTGGACAATTATATGGAAGTTGCGGAAGCGATGTTAAAGCACGTGATACGGTATGTAATGGCGAATTCGGCGGAGGAATTGGCGTTTTTTGACGAGTGGATTGAAAAGGGTCTGTTGGAGCGGTTGCAAGCGGTTGAGGCGGCGGATTTTGTGCGTTGTTCGTATACCGAGGCGGTGGACTTGCTGTTGAAGTCTGGCAAGGCGTTTGAATTTCCTGTGAAATGGGGCGATGATTTGCAGACGGAGCATGAGCGATACATTTGCGAGGAGGTTTACGGCGGCCCTGTATTTATCACGAATTATCCCAAGGACATAAAGGCGTTTTACATGAGGCAGAATGACGACGGCAAGACGGTAGCGGCGGCGGATTTGCTAGTGCCAGGTGTTGGGGAGCTTGTAGGGGGCAGCCAGCGCGAGGAGCGGTTGGAGAAGCTGGAAGAGGCGATTGAGCGATTTGGGCTGGATGCTGGGGAGTATGATTGGTATTTGGATTTGCGGAGGTTTGGCGGAGTGCGGCACGCTGGGTTCGGCGTGGGCTTTGAGCGGTTAATTATGTATCTTACTGGCATGAAGAATATTCGGGATGTTATTGCTTATCCTCGGACTTTTGGGCAGATGGGGGTGTAGTTGAAACGGACTAAAAAGGAGTTGTTGTTATGTTGAAAGTAGAGGATAGGGTTTTGACGAGTTCGCATGAGATAATGTCGCAATACCCTGATAAATTCATGGTTTTTCAGTATTTAGACGAGAATGATTATATGGATCCAGGGTATTTGCTTTATATCTGCGATACACGAGACGAGGCGTTTTCGCTTTCAAGGGATACACGTAAAATCCTTGAAAACATCTGCGTAGTCAATGGCAAAGATTGGTGGAATGTATTATGAGCAGGCTATATATCGGAGAAAGCTGGTTTACTTGGATTTATTTGTATATTCAGCCAAATAATGCTAATATTCCCCTGTTGCGACACCCTTTTAAGGTAGACACAGGTGCAAATATTTCCGCCATATCAAAAGCAGAGTTGGCGGATTTGGGTTTCGACCAAAACTGGATTATCCAAAACGGCGAATTAGACGAAGATGTTGACACCGCCAACGGCAACACGGTAAACGACTGCTATCGGATTGTCCTGCCGCAAGTGAGGTTTGGCACGTACGTCTGCGAAAACGCCCTATTTATCACATCTTTGACGGACGAAATGCGGAATTTATTCGGCTTAAATTTTATTCGATATTTTAACTGGGGATATGATTATGATGTTCGAGAGGTTGAATATTTCCGCAATAAAAGTGAAGATGACGGCGGGCGATATAGTTTTTCGGTGCATGATTTGGCGGTTTAGGGGATTTTGCGAAATTTCTGTTGCAAATTGTTTTGTGGTTTGGTATAATTATTTTGTTCGATACTGTGTTTTTGTGGCGGTGGCGAGTTAATTTATATTAGGGGAGATGATTGGAGTGCAAAAAATATCAAAAGATCAATATATAAACAACCCCTGTGCGAGCTTGCCAACCGCATATTGGAAAAGCATTGAATATCCCATACCAAAAAATATAAAGATTCTTCATGAACGAGAATTTGATGGCTCCGATGGCGCAACAAAATATTTCCGCTTGCTTCATAATTTAATTAATATTGAGAGCTGCACAAACGATGATTTTGAATTTAGAAATGTAAATATTGAAACACAGAAAGATACTGTTGCCCAGATTTTGAGCGAATGCTACGACTGCAAATATTCTGTTGATTTTGTTGAGAACATGACCGGAACAAGAGTTTTCGATAACAATTTGTGGATATTTCTTATTGAGAAAAAGACCTTGCGACCTGTTGCGTTGGGGATAGCGGATTTTGACAAGGAAATATCCGAGGGTTCGTTGGAATGGATACAGGTGCTACCAGGCAAAAGAGGGTTGGGGCTAGCCAAACTGCTTGTTACCGAACTATTAATTAGACTCAAAGATAAAGCCAATTTTGCCACAGTTAGCGGTGAAGTTGATAATCGAACCAAACCAGAAACAGTATATCGAAAATGTGGCTTTACAGGCAGTGATATCTGGTATGTCATGCGTACCGAATAAGCATTATCTTTTCCGTCCACAAAAATTAAATAAGCAACACTAGATTTTGCACATCGCAATAAATCAAGCAATAAGCCCTCGTTCCTCTTTTTC
>WRKH01000110.1 GCA_009778175.1 Turicibacter sp. | reverse complement strand
GGCGAACAGAGGGGCGAAAGGCGAGCAAATAAGAAGTGGCAGGGCGTGGTTGCGGAAAAAGATGCGGCTTGGCAGGGTGTGGTTGCGGAAAAGGATGCGTTAATCGCCAACCTACAAGCCCTACTAAACAAAAAGCAGTAAAAGGCGGAGAGGTCATGGAAGGTGGGAAATGGGACGAAAAAGAACGAAGTTAATATACACATTCAAATCGGACGTGCTGTTCAAGATGTTATTCACAAGAAATCCCGATTTGCCGAAAAGGCTAGTGTCGGTACTGTTAAACATTCCGCTTGCGAGTATCGAACAATTCTATTTAACAAACACGGAAATGCCGCCAGAGGAAGTTGTAGCAAAATTCTGTCGGCTAGATATAAATATGATAGTCGACGGAAAGCAGGTCAATATCGAGATACAGGTAGCGGACGAGGGCAATTATTTGGAACGGACGATGTTTCACTGGGCGAAATTGTTCACAACGTCCCTGCCGTCCAGCGAGGATTATTCAAAGTTGCCAAAGACGATATGTATCAGCATTTTGGGCTTTGTACAATTCAACTGTGCGTCGGTACATTCGGAGTTCGCACCCATGGGCTTTAACAGCCCGATATTTTGTTAGACAAGTGTTAGACGGTCGAATATTTTCGGGTTATTAAAGTTTTTTTGTTAGGGCGAGTTTGCCTGATAAATTAGCTGAAAATACAAAATGCAGTTGACAGGACTTGAACCTGCAAGGTCTTGCGACCACTAGATCCTTAGTCTAGCGCGTATGCCAATTCCGCCACAACTGCATATTCACATTATATTACGCCATTTTCGTTTTGTCAAGTCTTTGGGAAAATATTTTTTTCAATCACTACAAAAATCCGTTCAAAGCTAAAAAAGGGGCTGAAATTTTCCAACCCCTTCCCTTTCTAAAACTCCAAAGCCCGCTCCTCCCCATTCAAAATCCTAACACAACCACCAACCAACGCCTCCAACTCATACTCACCAGCCATCACCTCAACTGGCGCAATAAACTCCACTCGCTCACGCACCCCACTCGCAACCCTCTTAGAATTCATCATCCCACCAGTCAAAATAATCACATTACAATTCCCATGCACCGCCACTGCCAAACTCGCAATCGCTTTCGCTACATTATAACACATCGCATCCACGATCAACTCTGCCTTCGTATCCCCAGTCTCAATATTTGCCTCAATCTCACGCAAATCTGCACTGCCCAAATGTGCCTTCAAGCCGCCGCCGCCCCTTATCCGCCGCTGCAACTCCTTTTTCCCTCGCTTCTCGTCCGCAAAGGCAAAATCCAAAAAGTCAAACAGCGGCACAACACCAGACCGTTCAGACGAAAACGGGCCCAAATCATCGCCCACCGAGTCCATCAAAACGCCTTTTTTATACACCGAAAGCGACACACCGCCGCCCAAATGTGCAATTATCACGTTCAACTCTTCAAATTTCTTACCAATTTTTTTCGCATATTCAATCGCTTGCGCGCGGCTATTTAGCACATGGGAAAGGCTTCTCCGCACAATTTCAGGAAAGCCAGTTATCCGAGCCACCTCTGGCAAAATCCCAGCCGAGACGGCATCATAAATGAACGCTTCACAGCCAGCTTCTTTCGCCAAAATATCCGCCAGAATAGCACCCAAATTAGACGCATGGGGCGAGACTCCGTCCGTTTCTTCCGTCAACATTCTGACCATTTTCTCATTAACTTTATAGCCACCAGCTTGCACAGGCGGCAAAAGCCCACCAATAGCCACAACGCCATCAATTTTCCCCACATCAACGTCTTTCAATTTCTCTCTAATCACACCAAGCCGAAACTCTTTTTGGGCTCCAATCGAACCAAATTTCTGCACTTCGTCATGGTTATGATTAACCGTTTCCAAAAACAAAACTCTATCATCCTCAAAGAGCCCCACCTTAGTAGAAGTAGACCCCGGATTCAAAGCCAAAACCAACATAAAAAACACCTCTTCTTTCTAAAAAAATCAAGACCGTGAGGGCTCTGCCCCCACACCCCCGCCAGGGCGCGCCCTGGACTGCACATTCGCTTTTGGAGTTCCCTTGGATTCCGTCAATGGCTACAAATTTGTAGCAGTTGGGCATAGCCACGACCCACCAAAAACGAAAGTTGGGGGGCGCCTGGTGTCCTGTGGACACCGTTTAGGCGTTTGCGGAGCGACAAGGGGGCTTGCCCCCTTGTGGGGTGTGGGGCAAAGCCCCACGGTTTTAAGCTAGGCTGTAACCTTTGTCGAAAGCCTTTTGGTTTACTTCGATGAAGGCTGGGCGTACTGACTTGGCTATTATGGATTTCCAGTCTATGTGGCCTAGCTGCATTATTTTTACTACCGAACCCATTAGTAATATGTTCACCGCACGTGTGTTGCCGATGGCTTTTGCCTCGGCTATTGCGTCGATTGTCTTTGTGTCGGCGGCGGCGGAAACTGCGTCTAGGATTTTGTCCGAATATTCGGCTCTGCCTAGGAGAACTGGGTTTGGCTTGATGATTTGCTTGTTGACTATGACCTTTGCCCCTGGTTTTAGGTAATCTATCCAACGCAATGCCTCCATTTGCTCGAATGATACCATTATGTCCGCTCCGCCTCGCTCTATTACTGGCGAATATACCTTTTTCCCATACCGTACATGGGACGATACCGAGCCGCCGCGCTGACTCATTCCATGTATCTCACTCATTTTTACGTCATATCCTGATTCAAGTAATCCCAGTGTCAGGATTTTTGCCGCCAATATCGTTCCTTGACCGCCTACGCCTACCAATAAAATACTCGTTGTATCTGACATTATGATAACCCCTCCTTTTTTAACATCCGTCTATGTATCATGGCTGTTTTTCCCTACGTCCGCTATCCAAGTTCAATACCTAGGAAGCCTGTATGAATTCCATTTTTTCAATCGCCGTCTTCGGACATACCTGCGAACAAACGCTGCAACCCACGCAATGTGTAGGGTCAATGTACGATTTGTTCTTTGCCGTGTCTATTGAAATTGCTGGGCAACCGACCCTGATACACGCCTTGCAGGTTATGCACTTGTCGTCGTTGACCTCGTATTTTTTCTTGAATAAATCATTGCCAAATTCGCTAAAATCTTCCTCCGAAAAGTTTTTCAAAACACAGGGGAAACGTGCGATTATCACGGACGGCTCGTCTAATTTATACGCCTCGTCCAATACTCGCCGCACCTCTTTTAGATTGTTCGGATCGACCACGGATACATTCTTTGCTCCCATAGCCTTTGCAATGGCGGCAATATCCATCTCTTTGACCTTGTCTCGATGTACATTGCGGCCTGTGCCTGGGTGATCTTGATGCCCTGTCATGCCTGTTGTGCGATTGTCAAGTATCACGCAAATCGTTTTGCTACCATTATAAAGCACTTCCATCAAGCCATTTATACCTGTGTGGAAAAATGTCGAGTCGCCCATTATTCCCACCACACGCTTGTCGGATTTCGCTATTTCAAGGGCTTTTTGCGTACCATGCCCTGCACTAAATGCCGAACCCATGCAGATTACATAGTCGATGCCGTCAAACGGTGCGGTAAAGCCCAGCGTGTAGCAGCCGATGTCGCCAGCCACCACCGTTTGGTTCTTTTTCCTGCCCAATTCCACGAAAAAGCCACGATGCGGACAGCCAGCACAAAGCACAGGCGGCCGTGGCACGACCAGCGACGTATCGCCCTGCACGGATTTTGTCTCTTCGCCCAAAATGGCTTTCCGCAAAACGTCAGGTGTCATCTCGCCATATGGCGGAATTGTCGGCTTGCCCACACATTCAAAGCCCTGCCGTTCTACCCATTGTTGCAAATATGGGTCGTTCTCTTCAATAACATAGACCTTATCGACCAAGCCATAAAATTCTTTCAGCAAATTATCAGGCAGAGGGTGCGTAAAGCCCAAATTCAGGTACGTAACCTCTTCGCCGAAGACTTCCTTGGCGAAATTCAGGCACATACCAGAGGCGATAATGCCTGTCCGATTGCCTTTTTCGATAAAATTCAGTTTACTTTTTTCGCTATATTCCGCCAGCGAGCCCATTCTAGTCTCCACGACACGCCGCCGCATGGACGCAAGTGCTGGAACGGCAACGTATTTTGGAATATCTTTCACATATTCTTTCGGTGCAACTTCGACTCTTTCGCCCAGTTTGACAACGCTTTTCGAGTGGCAGATTCTGGTCGTTACTCTGATAATTACAGGCGTATCGAATTCCTCACTGACTTCAAAAGCGATTTTCATCATGTCGATACATTCCTGGCTATTGCTAGGCTCGAACATCGGCACTTTCGCCGAGACGGCATACCAACGATTATCCTGTTCATTTTGCGAGGAGTGCATACCAGGTTCGTCCGCCGAAATCAGCACCATACCGCCTCTAATCCCTGTATAAGACAGCGTAAACAGCGGATCTGCCGCCACATTAACGCCCACGTGTTTCATGGAGGCGACGCTTCTTACGCCAGCCACAGCTGCACCAGCCGCTGCTTCAAAGGCAATTTTCTCATTAGGAGCCCATTCTGAAACGATTTCCTTATACCCTGCAATATTCTGCAATATTTCCGTACTAGGCGTACCAGGATAAGCTGATGCAAAAGCCACCCCAGCCTCAAACGCTCCTCGCGCCAACGCCTCATCTCCTGTCAATAAAACCCTTTCCATACTTTCCCCTTTCTAAACATTAAAACCCTGGGGCTCTGCCCCAGACCCCGCAAGGGGCTCTGCCCCTTGACCCCGCCACTTTGAAAAGTGGACAAACTCTTTGACATCGCGGATACTGAT
>WRKH01000109.1 GCA_009778175.1 Turicibacter sp. | reverse complement strand
TGGGGGCTGGCCCCCAGCGGGGTGTGGGGCAGAGCCCCACGGTCTTAGCCTCTGCCTATTTCGAGGGTTCTTTGCATTAGAGCACGGGAAGTGTTGATGGCAGTGATGTTTGCCTCGTAGGAGCGGCTGGCGGAAATCATGTTTACCATTTCTTGTACAATGTTGACGTTGGGCATCTGAACGTAGCCCTCTTCGTTAGCGTCAGGATGAGCAGGGTCGTAAATCATGGGGCCCACGGCGTAGTCTCGTACCACGCCCGCCACACGAACACCCATTCCAGCCGACCTGCCAACATTGTTGTCATTATCGCCCAGTGTACTTCTAAACATCGTTTGGAAAGGTGTTTCCTGTATCTCTTGAAATAGAACGGTTTTTCGCCTAAACGGGCCGCCGTCCGCCGTGCGGGTTGTGTTTACGTTCGCTATGTTTTCGGATATTACGTCCATTCGCAAACGCTGTGCCGTTAGCCCCGATGCACTGATGTTCATCGCATTAAAAAACGCCATAACAAACTCCTTTCTAACCATTATGTTGCCCGAGAGCGGCTATGCCACCCTCGATTAAATTGTCGCCCAAGAGCGGGTCGTACCGCCCTCAGTTGAACTGTTCCCCGAGAGCAGTCGTGCCACCCTCGGTTGAATACCTTCTATAATATTATACCACATTTTTTTATTATTGTCCCCATACGGTACTCATTCTTTGTGAATTTGCCATAATTGCCGAATGTATCGTCTCAAATCGCATGGAATTTTGGTAAAGTCGCACCATTTCGGTTTCAATATCAATGTGGTTGCCGTCCAATCTGTTCAAAAAGCCTGGGTTCTGCAAATGTACCGTAGGCACAACGCCCGACACATCAACAGTCCGATTCGACGGTCTAGGAT
Source organism: Turicibacter sp. (assembly GCA_009778175.1). GTDB lineage: Bacteria > Bacillota > Clostridia > Lachnospirales > WQUN01 > WRKH01. Next base: position 3,895 of record WRKH01000109.1, on the reverse strand, counting down.
AATTCCCTACTGCCTCTATCAACGCCTCTTCAAACTCCACCCGACTTCCAACAAAGCCAGGCACATCAGCATTAGCAATATTATTAGAAATTACCTCATGCCTTTTAGCCGTACCCGTCAACGCCGCCCGAAGTATCCCCCCATGCGCCGTCAACTCACTAAACAAAGCCATTCCTCCACCTCCTTTCAATTTTAAAGGATTAAGACCGTGGGGCTCTGCCCCACACCCCGCAAGGGGCACGCCCCTTGACCCGCTCGTTTGCTCTTTTTTGAGTCGTGGTTTTTGTTGATTTTTACGAAATTTTATGCGATTGATTGGTGAATTTCGTCAGTTTTCACAAAATTTTTACGATTTGCCGATAAAATTTCGTCAGTTTTCACAAAAATTTACACGGTTGGTCTGTAAAAATCCAACAACTTGCTATAAAAATGCAGTGTACAGCAAGAAAAGCCGAGAGCCGCCAAATAACGAATGAGCGGGTCTGGGGGCGTGTCCTCAAGCAGGTGTGGGTTTTGATGAAAAAGTCCCACGGTTTTAGTTGCTAAGCCTCTAATAGGCTTAGAACTGCTTGTGGATTTTGGTTTGCCATTGCTACCATGGCTGTTGCTGCTTGGGATAGGAAGTTGGCTGAATGGAGGTTCATCACTTCTTTTGCCATGTCAGCATCTACTATGCGAGAATGAGCGGCACTTAGGTTTTCGGAGGCTATGTCTAGGTTTAGCATTGTAAATTCTAAACGGTTGGCAACTGCACCAAGACCCGCCCGTTCACGGTTTACCCGAGTTAGGGCGGAATCCATTATGTCGAGCTGCTCGGAGATTGGTCGGCCAGACACGTTTTCAACATTGATTAGACGCATGAGATCGCCGAAAGGCTCGCCTAGAGAGCGGGTTGAGACGGAGTTGATTGAGACGGAAATGCCCTGATTGGAGTTTGCCCCGATGTGAAACCATAAGGGTGTGCCACGTTCACGCTCCGCTTGGGAGGGTACGAAAATTTCATGCTCCACTACGCGCGAACTGCCTGTAAGCTCGTCCCTGATGAAATCAGGCCAGGTCGTGCCTCGGCGTTCAAGCCAATCTTCGAGGGCATCTGCAATGCTCTCATGATGAGGGAGTCCGAATCCGCCGCCCGCACCTGCGTTGCCCAGTAGCACGAAAACATTACGGACTTCTTCGAAGGTGGAATCGGGGTGGAGGCCCGCTATGCCTGGGTCTCGGAGGGCTTCCCAAACAGTGAGTCCGCCGCCCGACATGGGGATTTCAACGAAGGTTTCAGCTGCGATGCTCCGAATTAGGGGGTCGGGGTCGTCCATAAGGTCTTCCCAGGAGTTGTGCGGAAATTCCGAACCCGCAACGAAAGCGTCTAAGAGGTAGGTTGCATTGGCGAAATTGAGTCCCGTGCGTAATTCAAGGGTATCCCAGTCAACGACCTCCTGAATGGCTGCCTCTAGTCCAATCAGATTGTGGCGTGCCACCTGTACTGCCACCCATTCACGGGGCTCGAGTCCTTCGAGGTTCGCACCCGTCGCCCGTAAGAGTTCGGCGAAAGTGCCTTCAAACGGGGTATTTGAGGGCAAATTTAGGAATTGGTCAACGGTGGTAATGTTGGCGGCACGGTAGTTCTCCAAACGGCTAACCGTCTGCATTTCGCCGACTAACATCCCCTCGGAGCTTAGGCTGCCGTCTAGTAGAGTCCTTGTGTTGAACTCCGTGCGATAGGCAACATTGTTGATTTCAAACATAATCTGATCGATTTCGTCCTGAATGGAACGGCGATCGCTTTGGATTATGTTATCCTCGTCGTGGGCGTTGGTGTCATTGGATGCCTGCACAACGAGTTCACGCACACGTATGAGCATCTCATTAACGCCCGAAAGGGCACCGTCTGCGGTTTGGATGAGGCTGGTAGCGTCCTGTGCGTTTAAAGAGGCACGATCGAGGCCTACTATCTGGGCTCGCATCTTCTGGGCGATACCAAGACCAGCTACATCATCGGCGGCGGAATTTATCCGCTGACCGCTTGCCAGGCGTGCCGAGGCTTGTTGTTGGCGGATGCCCGCTCCGCTCATCTGTCTATGTGCATTGGCTGCCGCTACGTTTGTTCTTATTATCGTGTTCATTTGCTAACACTGCCTTTCTAAATTTAGGCATATCTAGGCAAGCCTAGACTGCAATTAGATTCCTGCTTCATCCAAGTCTTTGACCTGTCCACAGTAATATGGATTTTTGTATGGGAAGTTATCGAAAACAGGATGTTCAAAAACATATACAACCATTATATTGGCATTTTTCAAAATTGTCAAGTCAATCGACAAATTTTGTTAATTTTTTGTTAAAAAATATTTTGACAAACATGCAAATGCGTATAAAACCGCCCCCTGTGATGGGAGCGGTAAATTTTGAACATTGTATTTTTTATCCCCAGACAAAAAACGCCGCCCAACTGCCACGATGGGCGGCGTAATAATCCCAACCTACTGTGCTATTTTTACATTCTGACCCAGTATATAAAGAGACGGGCGTATAATGGCGATTTTTATCAAAAAGGCGTAGAAGAGCGATAGTGCGTTAATGCCCATGCTTATAATCAGCGTCTCTGTAGTGTTGAACTGGGCAACAGCTACAATCAGTCCCAAGATGGCAAATAGACAACCCACGTTAATCACGAGTTTATCCAGAAACCCGTACAATTCAGCTGCTCTCTGTGCATCGGCGGGTGCAACGCTACCACCGTGCATTAGTTTCATGGGAACTCCCAACAGTTTAAAATCCTTTGTGTACAGCAACATAACGGCAACGCAAACGGCAATCATCCCTAGAAAGGTGGGCATATCAATCAGTAAAAACACGCCAACCTCACCACCCGCAAAAACCACCGCCAAAGCGACCACAATCGCCAGTACAGCCAAACTACCTACTACAAATCTCATAATTCAATCCTCCTAAAAAATTTTTCCCCTAATTAGCGATGAAATGTCTGTCAAATAATCTGAATTAAGTGTAGCACGTATATTTTTATTTTGTCAAGTTTTTTTGAGAATTTTTTGCGATGAAAATTTGTAGCTTCTCGAACTGCAAATCGAAAAGCCTTGATTTTCTGCAAAATCCAAATTTGCTTGCCCCTGAAACGCTTCAAATATCTAAGTTTCTCGTCCGCCGCTGTACCCAGATATGCCTCAATAGCTTGTTCCATGACCGCTCCTTATTATTTTTCGCCTAATCTAGCTAATAAACTGGCGATTAGGGTGTTTTTTTCGGCTAGTGCAGTATCTTTTTCGGCTAGGGCGGTATCTTTTTCAGCTAAAGCAGTATCTTTTTCAGCTAATGCGGCATCCTTCTCCGCAACCACGTCCTGCCATTTTTTATCCGCTCGTCTTTCGGCTTTTAACGCTGCATTATACAACGCCTGTGCCTCATCATGCCGCCGCTTCTCCCGCAACCACTCCAAATACCGAAATTCCTCGTCTGCCGCTGTACCCCGATATGCCTCAATAGCTTGTTCCATGACCTCTCCTCCTTTTGTCAATTTTGCCAACTCCTCTTCCGTCTCCGCATTAAACAACGCAAGCCACAACTCCCGTTCATTCCCAAAATCTATCTTATCCACATCGGGCAATTTGGGCAACTCGAAAAAATGATACCGCTGTTTATCCGACAATATCTCGTGGCGTGTGATTTCCATGGGTGCGAACTCCGAATGTACCTCTTCGCAGTCAAATTGCACAAATCCCAAAATGCTGATACATATCGTCTTGGGTAATTTTGAATAGTCCTCGCCAGACGGTAAGGACGTTGTGAACAATTTTGCCCAATGGAACATGATTCTTTCGGGATAATTGCCCTCGTCCAGCACCTGTATCTCCAAATTGACCTGTTTCCCGTCCACAATCAT
>WRKH01000108.1 GCA_009778175.1 Turicibacter sp. | reverse complement strand
GCTTGCGTACGTCCACGCCGTCCAATAGCACTTCGCCCGACAGCGTTTGCACGAGATTGGACATTGCACCCAGCAGCGTGGATTTGCCCGCGCCGTTCGCGCCGACCAGTGCCGTTACGGCGTTCTCCCGCACTACAAGGCTGACGTTGTCTAGGTTTTTTACGCCGCCTTTTGTGTAGGATTGGCTTATGTTTTTTACTTCGATCACGACCTATCCTCCTCTAAAATATTAAGACCTCGGGCTGCTACCATATGCTAAAATCCTGGTACGCACCCTTAACCCCACATATTTTTGTTAGTCGAAACTAACAAAAGGTTAAAAATTTTTGGAAAAGACGTGTGCTTTGTAGTGTTAGTTATGACTAACTATTTTATGTTAGCATAGACTAACAAGGCTGTCAAGTTTTTTGAAAAAAATTTTTTGCCATTTTCCAAAGATGAGGCCTCCGACATTTTGGAACTAGTAGTTAAAAGAAAATTTTATTTTCGTCAAACGCTATGGTGTTGGTTTTTTGTCAGTAGTATCATATTCTTATAAATCAAATTTGCCAAGTCCAGCAACTTATATTGAGAGGTGGGTAGCGTTCTCACAACCACTAGCGCTACCCACTTCGTTTTGCTAAGTCATAAAACCGTGGGGCTCTGCCCCACACCCCGCTGGGGGCGCGCCCCCAGACCCGCTCATTTGTAATATTTCAACTCGTTTACGATATTACCAATTTTTCAAATTTCCATTTGACTCACACAAATAAAGGGCTTTACTTTTCGTAATGCCCTTATATGTCAACAAATAATCCCACCGCCCAGCACATAATCCTCGCTATACACCACCACCGCCTGCCCTCTAGCTATCGCCCGTTGCGGCTTATCAAAAACTATCCTCACTCTATCGCCCACCACCTCAGCCGTCAGCGACTCCTCTCTTCCGCCATACCGTATCTTCCCCGTTGCAACTATCGGCCGAACGGGTTTCTCAATTATCCAATTAAAATCCCTTGCATAAAGCTCATCGCAAAACAGGGAATCATTATCCCCAAGCACCACAGTATTCGTATCGGAGTTTTTTTCGCAAACATACATCGGCTTCCCGAAAGCTATGTTCAAGCCCTTTCTTTGACCTATCGTATATTTAATATGCCCCTCGTGGCGACCCAAAATATTCCCTCCGCCATCTACAAAATCCCCCGTCTCCATCTTTTGACCGCTGTACTCCTCAATAAAATCGAAATAAGTTTTATCCCGCACAAAACACACGTCCTGGCTATCGGGTTTTTGAGCATTTGAAAAACCATTTAATTCAGCCAGCCCCCGAACCTCCGATTTGCACAAACTACCCAAAGGGAACAGCGTTTTACTAAGCTGTTCCTGTGTCATCGTATACAAAAAATACGTCTGATCTTTTGCCCTATCAACCGACCTTTTCAGCAAATACCTGCCGTTCTTCTCCTCAATACTAGCATAATGCCCCGTTGCAATAAAGTCCATGCCCAACTGCATGGCACGGGCAAAAAGGCTCTCAAATTTAACATAACGATTACAATCAATACACGGATTCGGCGTTTCTCCCCGCAAATAACTCGCAACAAAACGCTCAATCACTTGCTCTCTAAATTCCGCCGCCATATTCAAGACATAAAATGGGATATTTAGGCTGTTTGCCGCCTGTTCTGCCAAATGGGCATCTTCCAAAGAGCAGCAGGATTTTTGATTTACGCCCACATCGGCATTGTCAAACAAACGCATGGTTACGCCAACACATTCAAGATCCATTTCCTTCAACAACAGGGCGGCAACCGCACTATCCACGCCGCCGCTCATTGCAACTAAAATCTTCTTCATTGCTAATCCAACAAACCCTCCACCCTAACCTTAAACTTAGAAACCTAAGCAAATAAATCTTCCGCCGCAATATCCCAGTAGCTTTTATTTTCCATACAAAACCACACCTTTTTCAAAAATATCTCGCCGAAAAGGATTATGCACCGCTTAGTGCGTAATTTTTGACAAGCGAGACAGTTTCTTTTTGCGGTTCTGGAATATCATCGTTATGTGCCAGGCAACTTTCTAAATAACATTCAAGTGCCTCTTCTAAATTTTTTAGTGCGATGGTTTCTGTTTCGCCATCGCTCATGCAGCCTTTTAGTTCCGCAATGCGGCTGATGTAGTGTGTTCCGTCTTCGTCAGTCCTTTTGGTAACGATTTTTGTGTAGGGTAAGGACATATAGTAGTTTTTCATAATCAATCCAACAAATTCTCCACTCTAATCTTAAACTTAGAAACCCAAGCAAATAAATCCTCCACCGCAATATCCCAATAACTTTTATTTTTCATACAAAACCAAACCTTTCTCAAAAATATCTCGCCGCACATCGAATCTTTCGAGTGGTTTCTGTGCCACAGGCACGACAAAAGTAAGTTGCACCTCTCGCACCGTTTCCAAATCATCAACAATCGCCCAGACAGCCGCACGTTCCCATACGGTTAGTGGGCGTTCCGTAACCACCGCAATATCAATATCGCTTAGGAGGTTGGGTTTGCCGTATGCCTCGCTGCCGAATAGGATTAGTTGGTTGACGTAGGTTGGGAGGGTTGCTAAATTTAGGTTTTTGAGGATTTGCTGGGTTTTCATTGGAACATTTTGTAAAATTAGCAACCCCTCCTACTCATTCACAATCTTCTCAACATAAGCAACGTCTTCTCCAAACATCTTTGCACGGCATTTTTTCAATAAAATTTCCAACTGCCGCCGCATTTCCATATCATCCAACTTCGACAAAGAGTACAACTCAAAATAAATATCATTGGCATCTCGCCTAATACCTCTATCCGCCATCATAACTCCTCCTTAACCAAAAGGGGCGGACGAAAATCCGCCCCTAAGCAACCCCCAAACCCAAAAAATGTGAAAATTTGTCCACTTTTCAAAGTGGCGGGGGCGGCTGGTGTCCTGTGGACACCGTTTAGCCGTTTGCGGAGCAAGTGGAGCAGAACCCCCAATTCCTAAAACAACCCCTCAATAACCCCATTCTCATTCACATCAATATTCTCAGACGAAGGTTTCGGCGGCAACCCTGGCATGGTCATTATATCGCCAGCCAACGCCACCACAAACCCTGCACCAGCCGATAACCGCACCTTGCGTATCTTTAACTCAAACCCTGTCGGCGCTCCCAGCAACTTCGGATTATCCGAAAATGAATACTGCGTCTTTGCCATACATACAGGCAATTTCCCATATCCAGCCTCTTCCAACTGCCGCAGCGTCCGCGCTGCCTCCGCCTCGAATACTACCGAGCCTGCCCTGTATATGTTCGTGGCTATGCTCTTAATCTTCTCTCGTAATGTCAAATCCAACTCGTACGAGAACTTGAACGCACTCTCTTTCTCCGTCGCCTCAACGACCGCCCTTGCCAAATCCTCGCCGCCTTCGCCGCCTTTTGCAAAAACTTCCGTCAATGCCACTTTTACGCCTTGCTTTGCCATTTCCGCTATTACCAAATCCAATTCCGACTGCGTGTCCGTGCCGAACCGATTCAACGCAACCACCGCATTTATTCCGAAAACATTCTTGATATTCTCCACGTGTCGGCGTAAATTGTCAAGCCCGCCTTCGAGTGCCGTCAAATTCTCCTCGCCCAACGCCGTCTTTGCACAGCCGCCATGATGCTTTAACGCCCTCACAGTCGCCACAATAACCGCCGCCGCTGGCTGTAATCCCGCTTTCCTACATTTAATATCAATGAATTTCTCCGCACCCAAATCTGCGCCAAAACCTGCCTCCGTTACGACAAAATCCTTCGCCAAACTAAGTGCCAATTTCGTCGCCGCCATCGTGTTGCAGCCATGTGCAATATTCGCAAAAGGCCCGCCATGTATGAACGCCGGCGTATGTGCCAAGGTCTGCACCAAATTCGGACTAAATGCGTCCCTCAACAACGCCGTCATCGCACCATGTGCCTTCAAATCGCCAGCCGTTACAGGCTTGCCGTCATAATTGTACGCAACAACTATCTTGGACAAATTCTCTTTCAACGCCGTCAAGCTGTCCGACAGGCAGAAAACCGCCATAACTTCACTAGCCGCTGTAATGTCAAATCGTTCTTCCCTAACAAGTCCATTCGCCTTGCCGCCCAAGCCGCCGATTATATTCCGCAGCTGGCGGTCGTTCATGTCCATGACCCTGCCCCAAACCACTTGCCTGGTGTCAATGTTTAGCTTATTTCCCTGGTGTAAATGGTTGTCAAGCATAGCCGAGAGCAGATTATGTGCCGCCGTAACAGCGTGCAAATCGCCCGTAAAATGCAGATTGATGTCCTCCATCGGCACGACCTGCGAATAACCGCCGCCTGCCGCACCGCCTTTCACGCCAAAAACGGGTCCCAGCGATGGCTCTCTCAAACAGATGACCGTATGTTTACCAATCCTCGACAATGCGTCCCCCAAGCCGACCGTTACAGTAGTCTTGCCTTCTCCTGCTGGCGTGGGATTTATCGCCGTTACCAAAATCAGCTTAGCCGTATTCTGCTTCCCTTTCCCCACGACGACTTTTGCTTTATACTTACCATACCCCACCAAGTCGTCCTGACCAATCTCCAATTTCTCCGCAATTTGCGTAATTGGCAACATTTCCGTCTCTTGCGCAATAGCAATATCTGACTTCATTTTTGTTTCCCCCTTCTTTCTTTCAAAGATTAAAACCGTGGGGCTCTGCCCCACACCCCGCTGGGGGCCAGCCCCCAGTTGCTCCGCAAACGGCTAAACGGTGTCCAC
>WRKH01000107.1 GCA_009778175.1 Turicibacter sp. | reverse complement strand
AGAGCCCCACGGTTTTAAAAAAATATTTGTGTTTTTTGAAAATTTGTGTTATAATTTGATGTGATGTGAAAAATAGATGTTGTTAAAATATTTTAACGTGGTATAATAGTATCAGCATCAAAATCCATGGGCTGTTAGGAGGCCTTTATGTTAGATAATAAAAAAGGAATACTACTGGAAAGTGGCACAAACGAGCTTGAACTTATGGAATTTACCGTGGCTGGTCAGCATTTTGGTATAAATGTGGCTAAAGTAGACGAAATAATAAAATACGGTGTGTTCCCCGTTACCCCAATGCCAAATTCCAACCCCTTTGTAGAGGGTATTTTCAGACCGCGCGACGAGATAATGACAGTTATCAATTTAGCGTCTTATATGGGTCTGCCGCCGTCGGAAGACGAAGAACACGATATTCTTATCGTTACCACTTTCAATAAGTTGCATACGGCTTTTCACGTACATGATGTGAAGTCGATACAACGTATATCCTGGTCAGCGATAGAAAAACCCGATACCGCTATATATGGCGGAGAAGAAGGCTTGGCTACGGGTATAGCCAATATTGACGGTCGCCTGGTCGCTATGGTTGACTTTGAAAAAATTATCGTCGATATAAGTCCAAGCTCGGGCATACAATTAGACGATATGAACCGTCTGGGGCTACGCAATAAAAGCCAAAAACCGCTTTTGGTAGCCGAGGATTCGCCCATGCTCGAACGTGTGCTGCTAGAAGCCTTAGAGAGAGCGGGCTATGTTAATATTACCTGTTGCCAAAACGGAAAAGAGGCGTGGGAATATTTAATGCAAGCTAAAAGCTCTGGTCTGCCATTAAACGAGCAGGTAAGTTTGGTTATAACGGACATTGAAATGCCGCAAATGGACGGACACAGATTGTTAAAACAGATTAGAGAAGATCCCGAACTTAATATTTTGCCAGTAATTGTGTTTTCATCGCTGATAAACGAGGAAATGTATCTAAAAGGCGAAACTTTAGGGGCTACCGCACAGCTTGCCAAACCGGAAATTTCAAAGCTCGTGCATTATATCGACACACATATACTATAAGGAACTGACTTTTCTGTAGCGTTTATTTGATTGCAACAAACAAGTAAAAAACAAATTTCGAGGTATTTATGAATTTTTCAACCAGTAAAATATTAGAATTATGCGCAAATGAGGATGCCTACACACGCGGCGAAATTTCTTACCGCGAAGGCAAGTTAGCTTCACTTAATTCCCATCGCAACAGCAAACATACGGTAGTGCGAGCCACCATTAAAGGCAACTATCGCAACTACGATGTTACTCTAAGATTCGATCTGCATGGGGATCTTTTGAAGTACAGATGTAACTGTGCGAGCCAGAGTATATGGAGCGGGGCGTGCAAACATATAGTTGTTGCACTTTTTGCAATATCTGCAGGTCATATCCCCGCCACATCTAAAGGGGTCGTCCTAAATGAAGAAACACTCACAGATACATTGGAAAAATTTATATTCCAAGAGATAGATGATGCCATAAATCTAAATTTCAAATCGGAATCCAATCGATACGCCAAACTCAAGCCGTATTTTACCGCTAAGGGCGATGGCGTTGCCAGTTTGACTTTTTATGTGGGTTATTCACGTATGTACACAATAAAGAGTCTCACAAAATTTTTGCAGGCTGTCAGTAAGAAAGAGATCGTACGCTACGGAAACGGGCTAGAATTTAACCACGATCTATCTTCTTTTACAGCCTCTAGTCGGCGCTGGATTAGCTTTTTGAAACAAGAAGAAGAGGTATATGCGGAGATGGTGAAACGTATAAAAACCATATCCCATATGGCGACATACGAAGAAAGCCGTGAAATCGCACTTTCACGCCGTAATATGGACATTTTTTTTGAACTGTGTTTCAAAAATGCAAAAAAGGACGACTCGAATGTTTTCATAAACGGCGAGATGGGCGAAATAAGTTTTCTGCCCAATGAGGACAGATTATTACAGCTAACCACCGATTTTCCCCACATAAAGTTAAAGGCAAAATACGGAATGGACGAAATTACCCTAACTAGCCCCGAGGTGGCATACCAAATAATCAAAGGGCGTAATTACTATTACTTCCTGATGAAAAATACCATCCACCGTATGCTAAAGGCAGACGCAAAGATTCTAACACATATTTTGGACATGATAAATGTTCAATCTAAAATCGTGCTAAGTGGTTTTGCCGCAAAACGCTTTTTATCCGCCGTTATCCCGAAACTCGTAAGTATGGGGATTTTGGAAGACACCCTATCTCCAAAACTCAAAACGGAACTGTATTTCGATTTGGAAGATTCGGACGTTGTGGGAAGAATTATATTTAACTATTCGGAGGATCGAAAATTTGATGCCTTTGACGACCAGATAACGGAAGAACCGAAAGACACAGCCAACGAATACGCTGTTCGCCGCTACTTGGAGGGAATGAGTTTCGTTTCAGACCCCAAAAATCAAGTGTTTCGCCTGTCGGGCAGTGCCAATATATTTGCATTTATAGGCGATAACCCCTCCGGCATAGATGAATTGCAAAAGCTAAAAAACACGGACATATATGTAACCGACAAACTCAAAAGAAAGACAATAAACGCCACTGGAGCGAAGTTAGGCGTACGCCTTAAGGGGCAAATACTGGATGTCAGCTTGGAAAATGCCGATTTTACATTATCGGAGTTGGTTGAGGCATTGGATGCCTACCGTGCGAAAAAAAGCTACTATAAGCTAGAAGACGGACGTTTACTTTCGTTGACCGATGTAGACGTAATGAAGTTAGCGGATTCCCTGTTGGCGATTAATGCAGAAGGCAGGAGCTTGCAGAACGATTCTCTCTACCTGCCTATGAGCTGTGCACCATATTTGGATAGTTTCGTCTCCACGCAAAACCAGTCGTTTAAGAAATTAATCAAACAATTTACCACAGGACGAAAATTTGCCATACCCGAGGAATTAACCAATATAATGCGGCCTTATCAGCAGATAGGTTATCAATGGTTAAAAAACATAGAATCTTGCGGTTTCGGCGGGATATTGGCAGATGATATGGGGCTTGGCAAAACCTTACAGGTGCTTGCCGTACTCCTTAAATCCGATCTTACGGAGCAGAAAGCACTCGTGGTTGCCCCAACCTCTCTAATATACAACTGGGCTGCGGAGATAGAAAAATTTGCCCCCGATTTGGTCTTTGATATCGTGGCTGGCAATCAGGAGAAACGCTCGGAAATACTTGCTAATGCAGACGTTGATGTGTTTATAACCACTTACGATACGATGAAAAGGGATGCAGACTTATACGAAAAATACAGCTTCAAGTATGTAATAGCGGACGAAGCACAGAACATAAAGAACCCCGAAACCAAAAACGCAAAGGGGATAAAGGCTATTAAATCCGAGCATAGGCTGGCACTTACAGGCACTCCCATTGAAAATAATTTGACGGAATTGTGGTCGCTTTTTGATTTTGTTATGCCAGGATACTTGCACAATACCTCCAAATTCACTAAATTTTACGAGATACCGATAATAAAGGATAATGACCGTGAAAAAGCCACACAGCTCAAAAAACAGATAGCCCCCTTTATCCTTAGACGTTTGAAGAGCAACGTGCTTAGCGAATTACCACCAAAAACGGAGACTACGCTAGTAGCCGAAATGCTGCCAGAGCAACGAAAGATTTACACGGCACATCTACTGAAGGCAAAAGGCGAGCTTAACGAACTGCTTTCTTCTGGTTCCCTAAAGACTGGACGTATGCAAATTTTGGCACAGCTTACACGCCTTCGACAGATTTGCTGCCATCCAAGCCTATGCCTTGAAGGCTATGATTCGGGTAGCGGAAAACTCGATCTTGCAATCGAAACATTACAAATAGCGATTGAGTCTGGGCATAGAGTGCTACTCTTTTCGCAATTTACAAAGATGTTAGCTATACTCAAGAAAGCACTGACAAAAGAGAACATCTCCTATCTATATTTGGACGGTGCCACCTCCGCAACAACAAGAATAGAGGATGTAAACCGCTTTAATTCGGGCTATGCGGATGTTTTTCTCATATCTCTAAAAGCGGGCGGCACGGGCTTAAACCTAACGGGGGCAGATATAGTAATACATTACGACCCCTGGTGGAATCCCTCTGTTATGGATCAAGCCAGCGATCGCACACATCGTATTGGACAAAAGAAGGCGGTGCAGGTTTTTAATCTCGTTGCTATGCAAAGTTTAGAGGAACGCATAATGGCTTTGCAAGCCAAAAAACGCAAATTAATCGACAATGTAATAAACAACAACGAGACGGATTTAACCCTGAACGCATTATCAGATGCTGAAATTAGAGAATTATTGGATTAGGGAAATCCATGTTGTGAGAAAAAACGGGCGGGCTAACCCCGCCCGCATTTTTTGCAAACTGTTATAAATGCACCTATGTAAACATCACAGAAAGGACACCCCGTGGCAAAAATGCGGGCGGGCGATTGTGTAGGGGCGGGGTTCGCCCGCCCGCTTTCTTCTGCAAATCAGTCCATCGTGCAAACCCCACACCCGATTAATTAAAAACCAAAAAAGGTGCGGGTTAATTAAAAACCAAAAAAGGTGCGGGTTAATTAAAAACCAAAAAAGGTGCGGGTCTGGGGGCGCGCCCCCAGCGGGGTCAAGGGGCAGAGCCCCTTGCGGGTCTGGGCAGAGCCCAGCGGGGTGTGGGGCAGAGC
>WRKH01000106.1 GCA_009778175.1 Turicibacter sp. | reverse complement strand
GCAGAGCAGAGCAGAGCAGAGCAGAGCAGAGCAGAGCAGAGCAGAGCAGAGCAGAGCAGAGCAGAGCAGAGCAGAGCAGAGCAGAGCAGAGCTTTTTATCATACAAAGCAAAGCAGAACTTTTCGCCATACAGAGCAAAGCGGTAAACTCCGCCCCGTTGTCAACCGCAAAAAATCTAATAAAGTATAAAAAACAAGGCTTATCCTTGCATTGCGAGGGCAATAGGCTTGTTTCTTTATAAACCACACGAAAACACCTCATAGCTAATTGACTCGTCCACAAACCAATAAAAAGGTGCGGGGCTGAGGGCGTACCCTCAGTGGGGTGTGCCACGGTTTGTTATATGAAAGGAGGCTATAATGCCCATTATACTGCGTCTTGATAGGGTTATGGCGGATCGTAAGATGTCCCTGAATACCCTAGCTTCAAAAGTTGGAATAACAAATGTTAATTTGTCCAACATAAAAACGGGAAAAGTTACCGCAATCCGCTTTTCCACACTAACTGCCATTTGTGAGGCCCTTAAATGCCAACCAGGCGATATTTTGGAGTATCAGGAAGTTTCGCAATTCGAAAAAGAGGGGATGGAGTCTTTGAACATCACACCTACGCAGACGGAAAAGCTATTGCAGGGCAAAGAACCCTTTACTCAACTGGGTTTCTCCATGCTTGTCAATCGCTTGCGGCATCTCTACAACAATGCCACCCCTGATATTCTCGGGCAAGCAGAAGAGGAGATTAACGCCTTCCTTCAAAAATACGAAGCGATTATGGACGTTGATTTCGCTCTCATTGAAACATTATACTAGCCCCTTGTGGCGGGGCGGTTTTGCGTTGGATATGGGATACGATCTTGAAGGAGGTTGAAAGATGTTTTTGACATTGGAAGAAGTAATATGGTTGATTGCAGAGGGTAAGCTGCTGCATATAGCGGGTACGGAACGGTTGTTGAGACAGCTGCCAAAAGGAAATTGGGTGGGCGGTAGCACGGAGTATTTTATGACAAAAATGGGCGGCAAAGTATCGGATGACCGCTTGTTTGTAACACAATTTGGCTACAAAAAATTCACGATAAAAACTTATGATGTCGAAACAATAAAGAATATTGCGACAGACACGCCCAATTCTGGGTTCTCCATTGCGTTGATACCAGCGGAAAGTGCCGTCCATAAAGAATATGCCGCAAACGCCGTAGTTTACAAAGATATGTTTATCCGAGCTGTAATCGGTTGGATTACAGGTACAAACCCCGATAAGCCCGAGCAGATGCCGATAACGATGAACGGCTCAACAGGCGAAGTTTTTACGGATAGAGCGGTCGTTTTGGGCATGGAGACGAAAAGAACAGTTGTTGTGAACATAGTGAACATATTTGAGCCAGCGGAAGAATCGCCAATAATCACGTTCAAAGATGTCTTAAACGATGGATTCTTGGTGGAGAATTGTTTCGTGAACGGCGAACGGACAGTGTTTGCAGATTATTTGACGGCGAATAATGTTGACATGAAACTACCGCTTATAGGGCAATTTTCAGGTGCATTGCTCAACACGTCCATTTGGGGGATCGAAGAGGGCAAAGTAAGGCTTGCATCGCCAGTTTTCGATTATGTAGAATATCATTTTGCCAAGCCCGTCCCAGACTACGAAGCGGCATTCGTGGAAAAATTAGCCAAATTATCCAACGAAAAACCGATATTTTCGTGTAATTGTATCGGGAACTTTTGGTATGGGAATTTGGAAGGCAGGTTGAGCGGCGGCGTGGCGGCGACTTTTGCCGGGCCAGTTACGTTCGGCGAAATCGCTTATCAGATGGTTAATCAGACGTTGGTTTATGCTACCTTGAGATAAGAGACTCCGTTAAAAAACACCAAACTAGCATCAAGGCTGCAAATATTTTTTGCGTTTTAGCCCGTGGGCTAACGAATGTTGGCAGTTTTTATCCGTCTGCGATTTTGGCAATCTGACGGTTACGGGCGGATAATATCCGCCCCTACGTAAAAATGGCACTCAACCAACCATTAGCCAAAAAACTAAAAAATTCAAACGAGCGGGTCTGGGGGTGCACCCCCAGCGGGGTCAAGGGGCAGAGCCCCTTGCGGGTCTGGGCAGAGCCCAGCGGGGTGTGGGGCAGAGCCCCACGGTCTTAATCTTTTTCCCTGTCGTAATAGCTTTTTAGTTTGTTTAGGACTTTTTTGTGTATAGTCTTTGGTGGTTTGCCCATTATTAGTGCGATGCCCTCGTCTACGTGAGTTATTGCGTGTATGTGAAATTTGTTAGCCTTTACGGCAGATATTACATCATCGTTTAATACTAAATCTCGAATGTTTTGTCTGGGAATTATCACAGATTGTCCGCCTGTTAAACCTCTTTTCTTGCAAAGGTCGAAAAATCCCTCTATCTTGTGCGTAACGCCGCCTATCGGCTGAATGTCTCCAAATTGATTAATACTGCCCGTAACGGCAATCTCCTGCTTTATCGGAATTTCAGATAGGCTGGAAAGTATTACGTATAATTCTGCACTAGATGCACTGTCGCCGTCTATTCCGCTGTAATTTTGCTCAAAACCTATGCGGCAAGATAAGCTCAATGGAAAATCTTGAGCATAAGTTGCCCCTAAATACCCGATTAGAGTCTGAATCCCCTTGTCGTGTATGCGTCCCGATAACCTCGCCTCTTTCTCCATGTTCACAATACCCGATTTTCCCATATAAGTTGTGGCAGTTATGCGGGTGGGCTTTGCGAATGTGTAATCCCCTATGTCAATTACAGCCAAACCGTTTATTTGCCCCACCTTGCTTCCAGCGGTAGAAATCATTATGCTGTCTTCCTCTATCATCTCGGATAATTTTTCTTCGTACATATTGAGGCGATACTTGCGTTTGTCTATCGCCTTGTTTATGTATTCCACGGTAATTTTTCCAGTGTCGCCAAAATATGCCGCCGCCTCCTGCATAACCTCTGTGATTTTATAAAAACAGGTGGTCAGCCTATCACGCCGTTCAGCCAATCGTGCCGCATATTCAATCAATCTACCTATTGCAACCGTATCAAATTCTGGCAAATCCTCATTTTTGGCGTAAAATTTTATAAATTCTGCCAATTCCTTTGTATGCTTGCCGTTTAGCTGCATTTCATGATCAAAATCCGCCCGTATCCGAAACAGCTTGCTAAAACGATCGTCAAAATCGCACAACATATCGTAATACCATAAATTCCCCACGATAATAATCTTGATATTTATCGGGATTGGCTCGGGTTTTACTCCGCTCACAGCCACACCCGTTGCGTGTTCCCTTAATGGTTCAGTTACTATCTCGCCAGTTATTAGTGTACGACTTAGGGTTTCCCAGGCATGGTAATTTGCCATAACGTCTTGAGCCTGTAAAATCAAGTACCCGCCATTGGCTTTATGTAATATTCCAGGTTTAATTTTCATAAAATCCGTTGACATACTCCCGTATTCATTGTCGTATTCAATTTCGCCGATTAAATTGGAATAGGTGGGGTTAAAATCAACAACCACGGGTGCTCCGCCCTCTGGCTCATGGCTTGTTAGCAAATTTATCTTGTATTTTGCAAATTGATCCTCCAAATTTTTTTTGCCGTACCATGGCAAAAAATTTACAGGCTCTTCTTCCTCCGCCTCTTCAACGGCAAAATCGGTTAAATTGTCCAAAATATCCTCTTTCACGGCTTTCAAATAGGATATAACCAGCGGTTCATGCTCAAAAATTTCCATTATAGCACCGATATGATGCCCCACTGTAAAGAGTGCGACCGTATATTCCAGATCTTCGACCTCTTTTCGGGTGTTTTTTTCAAAATCCCTGATGCGACGCATGGCTTCTGAGGCATTTTTTTGAATGACTTCTGAGCTTTTATTGATTAACGTCCGTTGTTCGAGGGTAAGCTCATTATATTCATCGTCGCTCAACACTTCGCCGTTTACAATGGGCATAAAATAGATGCCGTTATTCGTAGTTTTAACGCTAAATTCGTGTTTTTTCGCCTCGGCGCTAATATCCATGATGATTTCATCTCGTTTATTTTGGTAGATTTTGACAATCTCATTTTTTTTAAGCTCAAAGTCCTTATTTGTGAACAATTTCGGCAATTCGGTAGTAAGGCGATTTAGCAGCTCGTTCATTTGCTCGCTAAGCACAACCCCTTTACCTGATGGTAATTGCAATATTTGCGGGCATTTCGGGTTCTTAAAATTATAGACATACAACAAATCGGACGGCGAGGGCTCCATCGCCGCTTTTTTTTCCGCAAATTCACGTGCAAAGGTAGTACGTCCCGATCCTCTAGGTCCTGCGATATAGATATTATAACCAGGTTTTTTTATATCGAGTCCTAGGGACAACGCTTCCGCTGCTCTACTTTGCCCTATAATACTGGGTTTTTCCACGTTCTCGCCCATCGTTTCAATTTCGCGCGCTTCATCGAAAAAATACTTGAGTTCATTCCACTTCAATTTCAATTTTTTACCTCATCTTAAAACCGTGGGGCTCTGCCCCACACCCCGCAAGGGGCTCTGCCCCTTGACCCCGCTGGGGGCGCGCCCCCAGACCCGCTCGTTTGAGTTTTTTAGTTTTTTAGTTAATAGTTGGTTGAGTGCCATTTTTATGTAGGGGCGGATATTATCCCAGTGTCATTAACTTTAACAATTTATAGGGACGGGCGAACAGAGTTCGCCCCTACACCACCGCCCGTAGGGGCGAAC
>WRKH01000105.1 GCA_009778175.1 Turicibacter sp. | reverse complement strand
ATGATTGTGGACGGGAAACAGGTCAATTTGGAGATACAGGTGCTGGACGAGGGCAATTATCCCGAAAGAATCATGTTCCATTGGGCAAAATTGTTCATAACGTCCCTGCCGTCTGGCGAAGATTATTCAAAGCTACCAAAGACGATATGTATCAGCATTTTGGGATTTGTACAGTTTGACAGTGCGGCGGTACATTCGGAGTTCGCCCCCATGGAAATCACACGCCACGAGATATTGTCGGATAAGCAACGGTATCATTTTTTCGAATTGCCAAAATTGCCCGATGTGGATAAGATAGATTTTGGGAATGAGCGGGAATTATGGCTTGCGTTGTTTAATGCGGAGACGGAAGAGGAGTTGGCAAAATTGACAAAAGGAGGAGCGGTCATGGAACAAGCTATTGAGGCATATCGGGGTACAGCGGCAGACGAGGAGTTTCGGTATTTGGAGTGGTTGCGGGAGAAGCGGCGGCATGATGAGGCACAGGCGTTGTATAATGTAGCGTTAAAAGCCGAAAGACGAGCGGATAAAAAATGGCAGGGCGTGGTTGCGGAGAAGGATGCCGCATTAGCCGAAAAAGATACTGCATTAGCCGAAAAAAACACCCTAATCGCCAGTTTATTAGCTAGATTAGGCGAAAAACAATAAGGAGAGGTCATGGAACAAGCTATTGGGGCTTATCGGGGTACAGCGGCAGACGAGGAGTTTCGGTATTTGGAGTGGTTACGGGAGAAACGGCGGCATGATGAGGCACAGGCGTTGTATAATACGGTGCTGGAGTCAGTTGGGTATGTGAAAATGCAGTTGATTACGGTAACTGCGGGTACGCCGCAGGTCGCAATCACGCCGCCCGCCGTCCCGCAACATAAGAACTAACGCTCATTCCAAGCTACTCAATCTTTGTGGATTTTATTGATAAACAACGCTAGTCAAATCCAAAACCAACCCTGCTTGCGTGTGCAAAGGCCGTGTTAAAGATTGCTCCTGCAATTTGCGGCTTCCCATGGAGCAGACTACAACATTATCTTCCTGTTCTATCTGCCAAAACTCGGTCGCTTCGGAGGTGGAATATAGGTTGCTTAGCAATTCACGCTCCTGTTTGGTGTTAGAATTCGACCAAACTTCGACAATTAAATCTGGGCAACCTGCAATTTTATACGTGGCATCTGAACTTTGGAATTTATTCCTGTGAAAAAGCATGAAATCTGGCTGTATGTAGCGAGATTCTTGTAAAATTTCGGCAGCGATTGTTTCGTGGTTGACATTGTATAATTTTGGGGCTATGGCGTAGTTGGGTTGCAAATGATTTCCTTCATAAGCCAGTGCATAATTTTCCAGATAGTATTTCATGCGATTATCCAGTATTTCGGGCAAATATGCATGAGAGAGCATCGCACTCAAACGCCCTATAATATCCCCATGTCTGGGATGATTTGCCATGTCCAAATGTGATGTAATCATTGTAAATCCTCCTTGCCGTGCATATTCCTCACGTCCCTCAAAATAGGAAGATTCTTTATAGCACCGTCAAAATCGAAATCCTCTATTTGCCGAACTATAATGGCTGCTTGCGGAATATTTTTAAGTTTTTCAGCAACCTGTAACGCTTCAATGCTGGAATCCATCAGCAAAACCGCCAATTCATCCAGTATATTGTTTATATTTTCGGCAGATGAGTCGGTCAGATCTGGAGAAGTAGATATTTCCTCTAACACGACTTTCAATCGTACCTCCAATCTGTCAATTAAAGCCGTTGTGTTCGCATCCATCTCGTTATTTTCAAATATCTTCTCTAGCTCATGTGCTGCATCTGCCAATTCATTTTTTCGTATCGTACGGGCAAGCCCCTTTAAAGTGTGTGTAATCCGTTTGCAGGTTTTGACATCGTTATTCTCCAGTGCAGCCCGCATCTCTGCTATTACATTCTTTTGGCTTCGTGAAAAGTCCCTGTATAGGGTATTTAAAAATTCGTTTGCTACGCTGTTTTCAGTGCCGCCAGAGAAAAATTCCCAGACTCCCGCCTCGCGTTCTTCATTCCGTTTTTTGGCGTTTTTTCTAGCCTCCTCTACTACTTCGATGGGATATTTATCCCTCACGAATTTAGTTAAAATTGCGTTTAAATGCGATACGTCAATAGGTTTTGAGACAAAGCCGTCAAAGCCATGTTGCAAAAATATTTCCGATTGCCCTATAAGAGCATTAGCCGTAAGTGCGACTATTGGGGCTGTATAACCCTCGCTACGCATAATGGAAATAGTCTCCATTCCGTCCATCCCTGGCATCATATGATCCAAAAAGATAATGTCGTAAACCTTGCCAGCCCTAATCAAATCTAATGCCGCATAACCGCTCTCTACGGTCTCTATATTCAAATCGTAAAAAGATAAAAGCCCTTTTGCGACAAATAGATTGGTATCCAAATCGTCCACTATCAGTACAGCACCATAGGGCATAGACTCTGGCTTAAAAGTCATGCGTTTCATTGCGAAATGATTGGACAGCTTGAAATTTTTAAGATTTTCAGACAATTCTTTGCCCAAAAGCTCGGTTGTTTCGGGCTCCTGCGGCACATCAAAGGTAATGGTCGTACCTACGTCAAATTCGCTCTCCACTTTTAGGTCTGCATCGAGCATTTGAGATAGATTGCGAACGATAGCCATACCCAGCCCCAATCCCTCTATATTTTGCGTTTTTTCTTTGTTAAAGCGAGCAAATTCTTCAAACAAACACGCCAAATCTTCCTTTGTCATCCCGAAACCTGTGTCGGCTACGGTAAAACATAGGTAAGATCTGCCTTCTTTAATCTGATACTTTATAATCAAATCTATCCTGCCCTTTTCCGTGTATTTGAACGCATTGGAAAGCAGATTGTTCATAACCTGTTTTATTCGTAAATCATCGCCCTTCAAAAAGCAGGGTATGTTTTCGTCTATCTCTATGTTGAATTTAATTTTTTTGCTGCCCAGGCGAAAAACATTAACATGGATTATGTCGTTTATAAGGCTTGCCACGTCATATTTTTTGTTCAAAATGACCATATGCTCCGATTCTATCTTGGAAATATCCAAAATATCGTTAATGATGGCTAAAAGTATCTGTGCAGAATTATATATTTTCGCAAAAGCCTCTTCCACCTCTATGGATATTGTCGAACTCTGCAGCTGTATCTCGGCGATACCTAGCACCGCACTTATGGGTGTTCTGATTTCATGGCTCATTCTAGCTAGAAAACGATTTTTGGCAATATTCATCTCCTCGGCACGGGCGGAGCGTTCTACTTCCTCTATTATCCTGTAAAAATCACGCATATCAACAGCATAGGTAATAGCGGCTATTTTGCCAAACAATTTCGATTTGTAGCCTATGATATTAGAGGGTATTTCGTTCCCCTGGGAATCTATGTGCAGCCATTCAAATTCAAAATGCCCAAATTCCATTATTTTTGTGAGCATTTGCCATGATTTTATCTCCGATGGTATCCCGTCTGGCTGTATTTCTGGTGAAAATTTATGAAAATTTTTAATGTATCCCTCTTTGTTTTTAGCCTGATAGCGGCGGACGGTCTCTTCATTACAATCAATAATGTTAAAGTCCTCATCAAAAAAGGTAATACAGAGCGGTGCGGTGTCCATGATAAATTTTACATACTTGTAGTATTCCTGTTCAGTTTTGGCAGCTGTTATATCCATTATCTCTTTGGCTAGAATATTTATAGCGTCAGCTGTTTTGCGGTATCCGCCAACAAATTGCTTTTCGTGCAAGCGAGAGTTTACATTGCCCGAATTGATTTCATTTGAAACGAAAATAATTTGATTGGTTAGATTCTTGAAAATGATGAAAATATCCGACATTATGTTGGATATATGCGAAATTTCGTCATTGCCGTCTATGGTTACATCTACATCAAAATCCCCATTTTTTACAAATTCCGCCTTGGTTTCAAATAGTGCTATGCGTTTTTTCAAGTCATATCGGATAAAATACAGGGTCATAATAGCCGCCGCCAGAGTAAAAAAAGCGGCAAACAGATTAAAACGAAAATACTGATCCTGGCGATTATACAAATCATTGGTAATTTCGGAGACGATTAGCACATTAAGCTCACTTATATTCTCCAAAAGATCGAAAACAGGGGTTCTATATGCGGGGCCTATGCTACTAAAGTTTTGATAATCGGCAACCCCAGCTACCACGTAATGCTCATGCAAGCTATTTATATAGCTCAACAAATAGGATATATTGGTTATGACCTCGTAGTTCATGGCGAAATCGCTGATATTATTGATGTACGCATCCCGGCTAATTGCTAGATAATATTCATCGATTAGGTCTAGCAGAATATAGATACTGATGTCGATGCTTTCGTGCATATCATTTATATCGGTTATGGAGGCAGCTTCAAGCCAAGCGGGGTCGTTAAAAGTAAACATTATTTTATCGGCAAGGCCTCTAAATTCTCGCCTAAATTCCAAAATAATATCGGATCTTTTAAGTGCAAAATCTGACAGGTACACATGGCGGTCTCGAATCGTAGATGTAAAATAGAGGCTATAGAGGATTATAGCCAAAAACACGCTCATAAGAAACGTAAAAGACAATATCATTTTTTTGACAATCGACATTTTACTAAACATAACTACCTCCAAACAAGACTAAAACCGTGGGGGCCAGCCCCCACACCCCCGCCACTTTGTAAAGTGGACAAACTTTA
>WRKH01000104.1 GCA_009778175.1 Turicibacter sp. | reverse complement strand
CCACTTTTCAAAGTGGCGGGGTCTGGGGCAGAGCCCCAGGGTTTTAAGGTTTAGAGGAGAGAATGTTATGGTTAAAAGAAGAATGGATGCTGGCGATGTTGGTATTATGGTGTTTATGTTTTTGTTGATAGCGGTGTGTATCTTGCCGATAATGAATGTTGCGTCTACAGCGTTTAGTAGTCCGGGCGCGGTTATGAGGCAGGAAGTAACATTTTTGCCTGTGGAATTTCAGGTCGGCTCGTTTTTGGACGTTCTGAATGATGGGCGATTTATGTGGAGTATGGCTTGGACGGCAATACTTACGGCGATTGCCGTGGTTGTGAATCTGATAATGACCATACTGTGTGCGTATCCGCTGACTTATGACTCGCTTAAAGGGCGGAAAGTGATTTCGTTTTTTATCATATTTACCATGCTCTTTAATGCTGGGCTTATCCCCAATTTCATCCTGATGAGGGATCTGAATTTGATAAATAATCCGCTGGTGCTGATTTTGCCAGGTATGATAAGCGTGTTTAATATGATAATCATGCGGAATTTCTTTATGGGCATACCTGATAGTTTGAAAGAATCGGCGGAAATGGACGGTGCAGGCCCGTTTACGGTGCTTACGAAAATTTATCTGCCGCTGTCCACGCCTGTTTTGGCGACGCTGGGGCTGTTTTATGCGGTGGGTCGTTGGAATGGTTTCCAAGATGCACTGTTTTTCCTACCGTCCGCACCAGAATGGCATCCGATACAACTGCTTTTGTATAATATTTTGATGAATTTGACGGCAGTTGATGCGATGGACCCAGGTGCGTCCGCCGCACCAGGCTGGGGCACGACTGTACAAGCAGCCGCTATTGTTATAGCTATGATTCCTATATTGTGCGTATATCCCTTTGTGCAGAAATATTTTGTGCAAGGTGCGACATTAGGTGCAGTTAAGGGTTAGCAAAAATATATTTTAATGAAGAAGTAGGAGGAAAAAAATGAAGAGAACAAGGATTTTATTGCTGTTACTGTTGCTTGTGGGCGTGTTAGCCGCTTGCGGTACAGCAGAAGAAACAACGCCAGCCGAGCCTGGTGGAGCTGATGCAGGTGGTACTGATACCGCCGTTGCCGCAGCCGTCTCGGATAGGGACGAGTTGGACGAGAATGGACGTTTCATTGAGCCACGTACAATCAATGTTGGCTTGTGGGATCGTTCGCATGACAGGATTCCAAACTTTGCCGAAAGTTATTGGGCAGAATGGGTGCAAGCCCGAGTTTTGGAAGATTTGAACATCATAGTAGAATGGACACCGATTCCTCGCTGGGACGAGCCTGAATTTCAGTCCACTTTACTGGCGGCAGGTACGGCACCAGATATAGGATATACGTTTAACAATCCTATGGTAACGACCTTTGCCGGCATGGGCGGTATTTTGAACATGATGCCGCTGTTGGAAGAGTATGGGGATTTATTGCCGAATTTATACGCACTCTTGGGCGACTATATCTATTGGAATTTGGACCCCACAACCAATGAATTATGGACGATAACAGGCAGACTCATGCAAGACGGTCGTATGCTTACATTTATCCGTGAAGACTGGTTGAACACGTTGAATCTGCCTATCCCCACGACTTTACAGGAATTTGAAAACACACTTATTGCATTTAGGGATAATGCAGACGTGCTATTGGGCGATGATGCCGCAAATATCATACCTTTCCGCCTAGGGCATGACACAGGTTGGGAATCTGGGCTGTTGATTGAGTCCTTTATCCCCAGCAATATTACCGAGCGTGAGTGGTTCGTTTACGGTTTCGACGACAGACGTTTCCACCACAGGAACGCCATATTTGAGGCGACCAGAGTGTTGAATCGTTGGTACAATGACGATTTAATTTGGAGAGATTTCTTCTTGCACCCACCGGGCGACCCAATGGGCGATGACCAAGTACGTTTGGGCAGAGTTGGTTCGTTAATCGTGAACTGGGATATGCCATTTAGAGCGGCTGATGCTTGGATTACAGAGATGCGTGCAAACGTAGGCCCTGAGGCGAATTTCATTCCAATCAACCCATTCTTAAACGATGCGGGCGAAGTTAGGATGTTCTTCCCAGCCTCGACAGACCGTTTCATTTTCTTCCCACACACAAACACAGAGCCGCTTGCTTCCTTGTTGTACCTTGACTGGATAAGCAGATTGGACGTAATCGAATATTTGGCTTTCGGTATCGAGGGCGTGCACAGATTTACGCATCCAAACGGAGCTATTGAAATTTTGGGCGAGACGGACGATCACACATGGCCAGACCATCAATTTATTCCAGCGTTACGTAATTTCGACATAGCGATAACGATAAACGGAGTAAACTTGGGCGACGAGGCAATAAATGCGGCGACTTTGGCACTGGGTTATCCAGGGATTGCACCAGAGGCAATAATGAACGCACGAGCCGCTGGATTGGACAATGCGTACTGGTTCAGGCAGGTACAGACTCGAGTCATAGCGTCCGAGGAGGGAATGGCACAGCCGCTTAACGATCAGCGGAACGTGGTATTCCATCAGGTAGTTGCGGCGACTTCGCCAGCGGATTTCGAGGCGACTTTTAACGCTTTATACGACAGCTACTTAGCCATGGGGGCTCAGGCCATAATCAACGAACGCGAACAGGCTTGGATTGAGACTTTCGGCGATGTTGATCGGATGCCTTAGATTAAAAGATTAAGACCGTGGGGCTCTGCCCCACACCCCGCAAGGGGCGCGCCCCTTGACCCGCTTGTTTTTGTTCGATTTTTTTGAGAGGGTTTGGGCGTTTGGGCGGATGATTTTTTTGTCCGCCCTTTTTTCGTTCGCTTTCCAAAATTTCCAATTTAGATAACCACAGCCCAAAATAATTATGTGTTATTGTGCAGGTTTACTAATATAACCAAATCCAACACAAATTCTTCTACAAAAACCACACCGCAAAGATGCAAATATTCTACTTGACTTTGGTAGTCGAGCGGGTTAGAATTACACAAAATCGTGTAATGTCGCAAACAAGCAGAGCTGAGGGTAAACGCCGCCCAGCGGCAAGACGGTTTTATGACATTAACACAAAATATATTTTTGATACAGGAGTAATTTCATATGCTACACACTTTCGATCACTTCAAAATAGGTCTCGACCCCCAATTCTACGAGGGATTCAATCATGTTGTAAAACTATTTTGGCGAACATATCTCGATTTCAAAAGACGTGAAATGGCTAGAAATACCCACGACGAAGACATAGTTACTTCCATATACGACTTGGATAGCGATTTTTTGCCGAATTTTGTCTCGCTCGGGGTAAAATTAATGGGCACCACCATGCATTTATGGGCGATTGAAATACTTTTAACCAACGCACGGGAGGCATTTTTGCTTAAATGCAAGCCAAACGAGCGAGATTTGCTAGGATTGCAGACATTGTGGGTTATTCGAGCGATAATGCTTGCAAAACTCGTTGGAATCGAAGAAATTCATGGGTTTGCCCAGCATTTTGTATCTCAAGATTTTGAGATGTCAAATTTTTTGGCAGATATGTATAAAACAATTCAAAACGAAAAATTTTTTTAGTGGGAGGATATTTGTGCCGCATATCTTTGAGGAGATCAAAATAGACTTTCCCCCTCATTTTTACGAGGGATTTGATACTGTTGTAATGTTATTTTGGCAAACGCATCTTGATTTTATCAAACCTTACGAGGGCGAAGCCACCCGAAGCATACCAGATGATAGAGACCCCGTTATCTACATATACGAAGTCGAAGAGAGTTTTTTGTCGAATTTTGTTATATTTGGAGTAAAGTTAATGAATTCTTCCATGCATCCGTGGATTATCGAGATACTCCTAACCAACGCACGAGAGGCACTTTTGCTTAAATGCAAGCCAAACGAGCGAGATTTGCTGGGATTACAGACGTTGTGGGTTATTCGAGCGGTAATGCTTGCCACGCTTTTAGGAGTTAAGGAAATCTATCGCTACGCCCAAAATTTCGTGTCTAATAGCCCCGAAATGACGGCCTTTATGTCAGATATGTACAAAAATATCCAAAGCAGGGGTTTATAAATTTTTATTATAAACCCGCCATGAAATCGTGTTTACCAACCCCCAAGAGGCAAAACACCACTTTAAACAAACGCCGCCATAAATAATCACGTGTTCTTGTGCAAGTTTACTAGTGTAATCATCCTGCAATGTAATCCAACACAAATTCTTCTACAAAAACCACGCCGCAAAGATGCAAATATTCTACTTGACTTTGGTAGTCGAGCGGGTTATAATTACATAAAATCGTGTAAGAAATGTTGTTCGATATGTCGGATCGAGGTCGGGTTTTTGGCGGAAATTACATAAAATATGCCTTTACCGCTGCCGTGTCCCGATATTCGCCAAAAAAATTCACGGCTCTTGACACGCAGATTCTTTTACTCTATAATAACAACACACACAAAATCAAAAAATTTAACAAAAGGGGTTGACAAACTGTGCCGAACTGTGGTATAATTGAGCAGAGCAGAGCAGAGCAGAGCAGAGCAGAGCAGAGCAGAGCAGAGCAGAGCAGAGCAGAGCAGAGCAGAGCAGAGCAGAGCAGAGCAGAGCAG
>WRKH01000103.1 GCA_009778175.1 Turicibacter sp. | reverse complement strand
GGGGGCCAGCCCCCAGACCCCCGCCACTTTGAAAAGTGGACAAACTTTAAATTTTTTCGTTATTTTTTGCTTGCTGGCGTTGCCTCTATGTTTTGCAAGTTTTTGTTGTCGGGGCTGGCGGTATACATATTTTGTTTGTTAGACCGTGGGGGCTCTGCCCCCACACCCTCGCCACTTTGAAAAGTGGACAAACTTTAAATTTTTTCGTTATTTTTTGCTTGTTAGCGTTGCCTCTATATTTTGCAAGTTTTTGTTGTCGGGGCTGGCGGTATACATATTTTGTCTTGTAATTTTTGGATTTTCGGAGGCGGGTAGCAGTTTTTCCAGCAACGTGTTGGGGTTTAGGTTGTTTTTGCTACCTGCCGACAGGCGTAGTATCAGGTTATTTTCCTTATAGCTAATATGAAAAATATCGGGCTTTACATCGACTAGATTCACGCCGCTCTTGGATTTTTTCATGATTTTGAACTCTTTTGCCATTTTTAATTCCTCTAATTTATCGTATAATGGCGGTGTCTTAAACACACACGAATAATCGGCGGCTCTTAGTAATGATGCCAATTTGGGGGTTTTTTCAGGTATTTCATACGAGGCTAAAATTTCCAGACCATTTGGCAGATGGCTGTTTAGGGCGAACACATCGGCAAGCCCTTGAAAATGCAGCTCCATATATTCACACACACTAGCCATACCCAACGAAAGCGGCAACGCAAAAGACATTTTTTGGTGCGGATTAAAGCCTTCTGAATAAACAACTGGCAAATCAGCACGCCTTATGGCGGCTTGCAGCACTTTCACAAGATCTAAATGCCCTATATATATCATTTTACCCGTTTTTGCAAATTTAATCCAGTATCTCATTCGTTTTTTCCCATTCCTGTACAAAAAAATCTTTCGGTATTCCAATATCTATAAAATCCCAGGGTAAGAGTTCGGTGGTTTTTCTTTCTCTGTGCGTGTAAAAATCGGGATTTATGTTTGTGGCGGCAAAAGCGGTTTTCCATATATCCAAGCTAAAGAACTCGCTCCAACCGTCGAAGATGGCACCTGCTCGATACGCTGCTTCTATTGCATATGATATGCGGCGATCGCCTCTTGCTAAGACTCCTTCAACTATCGCGGTATATGAATCATGGTAGCGGTATGAAATCTGCTTTTTTTGTATCTTCGACTTTAATCGGCGTTGCTTATCCATAAGCAATTCCAGTGTATCCTGTGCCGCCCATTGAAATGGTGTGAAAGGCTTTGGTACAAAGCAAGAGCAGCTTATATTTATCGAGGGGGGTCTGCGCCTTAGTGGTTTCGGTAGCTTGTAATATTCATCTACTATGCTGTGTGCCGTGTTCGCTATAGCGTCTATATCTTCATAGGTTTCCGTGGGGAGACCCACCATAAAATAGAGTTTTAATCTATCATAACCCGCTTCAAATGCGGCTACGACACCGTTTTGTATATCGCTTTCCGTTATATCTTTTCTTATCGCTCTACGCAAGCGATTTGTGCCTGCCTCGGGAGCAAAAGTTAGGGATGATTTACGAACTTTTTGGGTTTTTTGCATGGCTTCTATCGAAATGGAATCGATTCGCAGGGAGGGGAGGGAGATATTAACCTTTTTTTCCTCTGTGATGGCTAGCAAGTCGTCTAAAAATGGCATAAAATCGGGGTAATCAGCTGTACTTAAAGACATTAGGGAAATTTCTTCATGCCCCGTGCTTTGCAGTGTTTCTTTCGCTTGTGCTAGTAGAGTGATTGGCTTGCGATACCTTATGGGGCGGCCCGTGTAACCTGCCTGACAGAATCTGCAGCCTCGTTTGCAGCCTCTAAAGAGTTCCAAAGCGGCACGATTGTGGGCAGTTTCTATCAATGGCGTAAGTGGCGTTTGTGGGAAAAATGCGGTGTCGAGCGATTGTATAACTGCCTTTTTTATTGTGGGCGGAGCGGCTGAGTTTATCGGGGAAAAGTCAGATAATAAACCCTCTTCATCATATTCAGCCCGATAGAACGCTGGGACATATACGCCCGTTAGTTTGGATATACGGAGTAAAAAATCCGCTTTGCTGTGTTGTTCGTTATAAATATCCATAATTTCGTCTAATATCGCTTCGCCGTCTCCTATCACGAAAAAATCTATAAAATCCGCCACAGGTTCGGGATTATACGAGCAAGGCCCGCCAGCACAGATTATCGGAAATCCTTCGTCCCTGTCCGTCGATCTTAGCGGTATCCCTGCCAAATCTAGCATTGCAAGCATATTTGTAAAAGTTAGCTCATGTTGCAAGGTAAAGCCTATGAAGTCGAAATTTTTTAGCGGGGTTGTGGTCTCTAGCGACCATAGCGGGCGGTCGTCCAGTATACGTATCATATCAGACCAGGGCATGAAAGCCCGTTCGCAGTAACAATCTTCACGGCGGTTCAAGAAAAAGTATAGTATCTGTAAGCCCAAATGGCTCATGCCCACTTCATAAACGTCAGGGAACAGCAAAGCAAAACGAATCTTTACGGTAGCGGGGTCTTTTTTTACCATGTTTATCTCATTGCCGATATAACGCCCAGGTTTTGCGACTTTCAGCAGTTTTTCGCCAATATCAAAATTCTTATCATCTATCATTATCTCAATCACCAATACAAGTATATTTTTCCTGCCAGGGTACGACCTGGTATTTTTTGGATTTTTGCCGGGGTAAGCGATACAACCGAAAAAATTTTTTCAAAAAGTGTTGACAAAAATTTTTTTAGGGTTTATAATGGTTTTGTACTTCAAATTGGGCTGTCGCCAAGCGGTAAGGCACAGGACTTTGACTCCTGCATTCGAAGGTTCAAATCCTTCCAGCTCAGTTTTTTATTGGGAAAAATCAGCAAGTCCTTCCAATTTTCCTAGCCTAATTTGCTCTTTGACCTCATCGATTTTAATAGCGGTCTCAACTGTAAATTCGCCGTTTGCCGTGCGGACTAAACTGCCCATTGTGCCGCCGCATCCTAATTTTGCACCTATATCTTCGCATAATGTTCGTATGTATGTCCCCTTCCCGCAGTCTACCTGTATTAAAATGCGGTCTTTTCCTATCTCCAACAACTCAATATTGAAAATTTCAACAAATCTAGGTTCTCGTTCAACGGTAATGCCGGCACGTGCCAGTTCGTAGAGTTTTTTGCCCCCTATTTTGATTGCAGAGTACATCGGTGGTACTTGGTTGTAGCCGCCTATAAACGAATGTATTGCGGAAATTATCTCATTTTCAGTTACAGATACGGGGTGTTGGGCTAATATCTTGCCCGTGTCGTCGCCTGTGTCCGTGGTAATGCCCAAAATTAGCTCGGCTCTGTATGATTTATTCTGTGCAGTTATCGTTGCTGCCTGTTTTGTTGCACTGCCAAAACATATGGGCAACACGCCCTCCGCTTGCGGATCCAATGTTCCCGTATGCCCCACCTTGACCTTCACGCCAATTTTTTTCCTTATAGCGTTCCTTATTATTGCAACGCAATCGTGGGAGGTAAAGCCCTTTTCCTTATACAGGTTTATTACGCCCGTCATGCTTTTGTATAGGGTTTTAATGCCTCTTGCAAAAGAGGTAACACTTGGCTCTCCACCTCGAAAATATCGCCTTTGACGGTCGCACCTGCCGCCAGCTTATGCCCGCCTCCGCCAAAATGTGCCGCTATTGCACCGACGTTTATTTTTTTGGAACGCATACTTATTTTGACTTCGCCATCGCCGCGTTCGTATATTAACAGTGCCACAGTTGCACGCCGTATGTTTAGCAGATGTTCTATCATGCCGTCCAAATTTTGTTTTGTCGCATCGGGCGTACCGTCAAAATTTTTGAACATATCGGTCGTAACGCAGACGTGGACTATACGAAATTCATCGCAACGCTTGCAAGCCTCCAAAATCCGTGCTAGCAGCTTTACCTCCGTATAGGTTCGCAAAAGCATAATTTCCGTATAAATTTCGGTAAAAGAGACTCCTAATTTGGTCAAAACGCCCGCTATTCGCATTGTTTTGTCGGTAGTCGTGGCATGGCGGAAACCGCCCGTATCGCTTACCATTCCAGCATACAGTGCCGTTGCAATATCCTTATCTAGCTCCACAAAACCATTTAGCAGATTAAACACCATCTCGCAGCTTGAAGATGCCATGCCGTCCACAAAATTGTAGTCCATAAAGCCCACATTACTATAGTGATGATCGATGCAGAGGCTAGGCAAATCGGTCGCCATTTTTTGCAAATGCGGCTCTAGCCTTTTCACATCGGCACAATCCAAACAGATTACGGCAAAATTTTTCACATCCAGCTCTCCGGAATAGATGAGCTCACGTCCTGGTATCAAATTATATTTTGAATGGTGGCTTTCAACCAAGACTCTAACATTTTTGCCCATTTTTCTAAGAGCCATCCCAATACCAAAACTAGCGCCCAAGCAATCCCCATCTGGATTTGCATGACCCAACACATAAAAATTCTGGTATCTATCTATAAATCCCCGTATTTCCTCAATCGTATGCATCATCCTGCATAAACACCTCCTAAGACCGTGGGGCTCTGCCCCACACCCCGCAAGGGGCTCTGCCCCTTGACCCCGCTGGG
>WRKH01000102.1 GCA_009778175.1 Turicibacter sp. | reverse complement strand
TTTTGTCAT
The DNA here is from genome assembly GCA_009778175.1 of Turicibacter sp. Lineage (GTDB taxonomy): Bacteria > Bacillota > Clostridia > Lachnospirales > WQUN01 > WRKH01. The sequence continues at coordinate 4,569 of WRKH01000102.1, read as the reverse complement.
ACGTCCCCGCAGTCTTATTTTTTTACCAAACGAATGCTAGGATTTCGCCGCCGATGCCGAGTTTGCGGGCTTCTTTGTCGGTTATTATGCCTTTGTTGGTGGAAACTATGGCACAACCTAAGCCGTCCAGAACCCTTGGCATTTCTTCGCAACCAGCGTAGACACGTAGCCCAGGTTTGGAGATACGTTTAATGCCCGTAATAACCCGTTCATCTCGTTCACGGCCGTATTTAATTGTTATCTTAATGGTCTTTTTTACACCATCTTCAAGTATTTCGTAACCTTTGAGGTAGCCCTCACGAACTAAAATGCCCGCAATGGCTATCTTTATCTTGGAAGAAGGTATGTTTACAGTTGCGTGTTTAGCAGAATTTGCATTGCGTATGCGTGTGAGCATATCTGCAATAGGATCAGACATCTAAATTCCCCTTTCTATCTACCAACTGGCTTTTCTGACACCTGGTATTTGACCTTTGTACGCAAGTTCACGGAAACAAATACGGCAGATACCATATTTCCGCAATGTTGCGTGCGGACGGCCGCATATGTTACACCGATTGTACGCCCTAGTCGAAAATTTGGGTTTGCGTTGTTGTTTCAAAATCATTGATTTTTTAGCCATAATTTCCCCTCTAATCTCTAATAAACGGCATTGTGAAGAGCGACAACAACTCTCGCGCCTCTTCATCGGTTCTCGCCGTTGTAACGAAAACCACTTCCATTCCACGTACCTTGTCTATTTTATCAAAACTAATCTCGGGGAAAATAAGCTGCTCCCTAAGCCCTAGCGTATAATTCCCACGTCCGTCAAACGAGTCCGCACTCACGCCCCGAAAATCCCGTACACGCGGCATCGCAACATTTATCAGGCGATCGACGAAATTATACATTTTATCGCCCCGCAGCGTTACCTTGCAACCTATAGGCATCCCCGTCCGTAACTTAAACGCCGAAACGGATTTTTTCGCCTTTGTTACTATCGGTTTCTGCCCCGTGATTGTCGCCATGTCGTTTGTGGCGTGTTCTATTACCTTTGCGTTGTCTTTCGCCTCGCCAAGCCCCATATTTACTACAACTTTGTCTATTTTCGGCACGGCTAGACGATTTTTATAGTTGAATTTCTTCATCATCGCATCGGTAATTTCAGACTCGTATATTCCTCTTAATCTAGTCATTTTTACCTCTTCCTAATCGCCCACTAGTCGATAATTTCGCCCGTAGATTTGGCGTAGCGTTTTTTTACCTTTTTGCCGCCGTTGTCCTCTATCTTGTAGCCAAGTCTAGTAGGCTTATCCTTGTGCAAATACATTACATTAGAGGCGTGGATAGGTGCCTCGATACGGGTAATGCCGCCCGTTTGATTAGAACGAGTCGGCTTTTGGTGTTTTGTCATAATATTGATACCCTCGACTATTACACGATTTTTCGTGCGGTCAACGGAAAGGACTCGACCCTCTTTGCCCAAATCCTTACCTGCAATTATCGCCACCATATCGCCACGTCTTAATTTTATCTTAACCTTTTGCTTTTTCTCCATCTGTACACACCTCTCTTAAAGCACCTCGGGGGCAAGGGAAATGATACGGGTAAATTGTCTATCCCGAAGTTCCCGTGCAACAGGCCCGAAAATACGTGTACCTCTCGGCGTTTTATCCTCTTTTATGATAACTGCCGCATTCTGGTCAAACCGAATCCGCGAGCCGTCCGATCGTCCAAGCCCCTTAACCGTTCTTACAATCACAGCTCTTACCACTTCGCCTTTTTTCACAACACCACCAGGCGTTGCATCTTTCACCGTAGCGACAATAACATCGCCCACATTCCCATATCTCCTAGTAGATCCGCCCAAAACTCGTATACAAAGCAACTCTTTCGCACCCGAATTATCAGCCACCACCAACCTAGTCTCCTGTTGTATCATAAAAATCACGCCCTTTTACCTTAAATCAAAACCTAAGACCTTGGGGCTCTGCCCCAAACCCCGCAAGGGGACTAGCCCCCTTGACCCCCATCATTTTTATTTGTTTCCCTTGTGCAAAAACAAATTTTTTGTGTAGGATTGCGTGTTAGGTCAGGTCATTACTCAACTACTTATAAATTGCCAAATGCATCAGCCCCGCCAAAAAAAATTTTAAAGTTTGTCCACTTTTCAAAGTGGCGGGGTGTGGGGGTATAACGAAAAGCCCCACGGTCTTTATTTTGCTTTTTCTATGATGTTTACTAAACGCCAGCGTTTTTCTTTTGATAGGGGGCGTGTTTCCATTACTCTTACGCGGTCGCCTATCTTGCACTCGTTGGACTCGTCGTGGGCCTTTAGTTTGTAGGTTCGCTTTACTATCTTGCCAATGAGCGGATGCTTGATGCGATTTTCTACCGAAACTACAATGGTCTTGTTCATCTTGTCGCTTGTTACCTTGCCTATGCGAGTTTTACGTAAATTCCTTGTCTTATCCACCTACCGAGCCTCCTAACTGGTCTTCTTTTGGGTTATTATTGTGTTTATACGTGCTATGTTCTTCCGTACAAACCTAATCCTTGCCGTGTTGTCCAACTGGTTTGTGGCATTCTGAAAACGGAGGTTAAATAATTCTTTTTTCGCCGTTACTAACTCTGTATTCAGCTCCTCGGGCGTTTTGTCCCGTAAATCGTCTAAATATTTTTTAGTTTTCACCAGATGCCTCCTTTGCCAATCCCTCTCTTGCTAACTCTTCCTTCGCCAACTTCGCCTCTTCCGCTTTCTGCTCCGCTTTGGAAAGTATCTTGCACTTTATCGGTAACTTGTACGCCGCCAACTGCAACGCTCGCCGTGCCACTTCCTCCTCAGCACCCGAAAGCTCAAACATTATGCGACCAGGTTTTACCACGGCTACCCAATATTCGGGCGAACCCTTTCCGCTTCCCATACGAGTCTCGGCTGGTTTCTGTGTTACAGGCTTGTCAGGGAAAATTTTTACCCAAACCTTTCCGCCACGCCGCATCGTACGGTTAATTACTATACGAGCCGCCTCAATTTGGTTGGCTGTTATCCACGTTGGCTCCATTGCCATGAGTCCGTAATCGCCGTATGTGATTTTATTTCCCCTTAGAGCGCGGCCTGTCATGCGGCCGCGAAACTGTTTCCTTCTTTTGACCCTTTTTGGCATTAGCATATTGTGGCACCTCCTCCTTGAAACCTGCCTTTTGCGGCAATACTTCGCCTTTATATATCCAAACTTTAACGCCCAATTTTCCGTACGTCGTATTCGCCTCGGCAAAGCCATAATCTATATCCGCACGTAAAGTCTGGAGCGGTATCGTTCCCTCGTGATAATGCTCTGTGCGGGCTATATCTGCCCCACCAAGCCGCCCTGAAACCGCCGTCTTAATGCCCTTTGCACCCGACTTCATTGTGCGGGTCATCGCCTGTTTCATTGCTCGTCTAAATGTTACACGAGCCTCCAATTGTTTAGCTATGTCCTCGGCAACCATCTTCGAATCCAATTCGGGACGTTTTATCTCGTGGATATTTATGTCCACTTTCGACCCAATCAAATCCTGCAATTCTTGTGTCAATTCCTGTATCGCCTGCCCGTTCCGACCGATAATAATACCAGGTGTGGGCGTGTGCAAAAATACTTTTACCTTGTCCGCCGTGCGTTTGATAACTATGCGGGATATGCGGGCTTGTTGGGCTGTCAGCCTTGCCGTGAGATATTTGCGGATATTGTGATCTTGCAAAAGCAATTTGCTAAAATCACGCTCCGCATACCAAACGGAATCCCAATCCTTAATAATGCCTATCCTAAGCCCATGCGGATTTACCTTTTGACCCATATTTATGCCTTCCTTTCGTTCAGAATAACTGTAATATGGCTAGTCCGCTTTTTAATCGGGTAGCCCATGCCTCGTGCACGCGGTTGCATCCGTTTGAATGTGGGTCCTTGATTTGCGATAACTTCCTGTACATAAAGAGCCGTCGAGTCCAAGTCGCCATGTTCGGGGTTATGCTCCGCATTTGCGATAGCACTTTTTAGCACTTTTTCAATAAGTTCCGAACCGTATCGTGGCGAATATTTCAAAATACCCAACGCTTGTGCCACGTCTTTGCCTTTTATTTGTTCCAAAACAATACGGGCTTTACGGTCGGAAATACGTGCGTATTTATGTACGGCGTGTGGGCGTTTTTCCCTGTTGTTTGCGTTGCGTTCCTTTTTTATCTGACTTCTATGTCCTTTTGCCAACTTACTGCCTCCTCGCTATTTGACTCTCGATTTTTTTTCGGCATCTTTGCCATGCCCACGATATGTTCGTGTTGCTGCAAATTCGCCCAGTTTATGACCCACCATATCTTCCGTAATATAGACAGGAATATGCCGCCGCCCGTCATGCACTGCAATCGTCAGCCCAATCATATCAGGAAAAATCGTTGACCGCCTAGACCAAGTTTTTATCACGGTCTTATTGGCGGCGTTATTCATTTCCATGACCTTCTTCAACAAATGCTCATCCGCAAAAGGCCCTTTCTTCAAAGATCTACTCATACTCTCTCCTTTCTCAAAACCGTGGGGGCCAGCCCCCACACCCCCGCCA
>WRKH01000101.1 GCA_009778175.1 Turicibacter sp. | reverse complement strand
GCAAACCATATCACAAAAAACGCCGAAAATATCGCAATAATTGCGAATTTTAGTTTCTTGAATTTCGGCTTGGTTGGTGGTTTTGGGACGTTTTTGGTTGGATAGTTCATGGTGTTGCTCCTCTCGTTTTTGTTTTATAGGAATATTATAAATGCTGGGGTTGCGTTTGTCAAGCAACCGTTAGTTGCGTGGTGGCGGTGTCATGTTGGGGTCGATGATAATGGCGAAAGTATCGTATATTTCGGCGTTGCGAGTGCTTGAAACTCGGATGTGAATTTCTCGAAAATTTTCGGTTAAAACTAGGCGAAAAACTCCGATTCCGTTCCTTATAAGGTAGTAATGCTCGTCAAGTCCGTCAGCTAGTCTTGCGTGAGGCAAGCCGTCCACTTCCCACGAGATAATGCGGTTGTGGTTTCGCATTGAAAGCGGTCGCCGATCGCCAAAACGGTTGTAAACATGGGAACTAATCCATAATTCCGCCCTTTCGCCGTTTGGCAAAATTCTAATGTAGCCGCCCTCCTCGTTGAGAACGCTGTGAAGCTTGGGCGAAACGAGCGTTGCCAGTGAAGTGTCGGTCAATTCAATCCGTGCAACCGCCGCCGCAAGCCTGTTGTCATACACCAAAGCCATCGCCGCAATAATTAGTGCAACGAAAAATATTGCGAATGTTAGTTTTTTAGATTTTGCGGTTTTGGCGTTTTTGGGTTGGTTGGTCATGGTGTTGCTCCTTTCGTTTTTGTTGATAAAATCATTATAGTTGCTAGGGTTGCGTTTGTCAAGCACTTGTCGGTTGCGGCGGTGCTTGCCGCTCCGCAAACACCGCCAATTTCCCAAACTCCCCTACTCAATCTGAAAAATCACTTCAAGAAAACTCGGAAAGTCAGAATGTAGCAACTCGCCATTCTCGTCAAAACCCCAGCCCGCTTGCGAAAACGGTATCGCCAAACCCGCTTGCAATGGGTCTTGCACAGGCGACACGAACATTCTGTCCGTATCAATTTCTCCCTCATACCACGTTTCTCCCAATTCCACAGAATACCAGCGTGTGGGCGAAGAAAACGAACTCATTTCTCCCAAATTATTTACAAAATTCAGCTGAAATTCTGTGCCGTTAAAACTGGTAAGACCGATAAGAACGGCGTATTCGCTCTCCTCAACAAAATTCGCAAGAAATCCGAAAAATTCGTCAAATTCCCACAATTCGCCTATCATCAAGTATAGAATTAGCTGACTTCTAAAGTCCGTAATTTCACGTTTGCGAGCTGCCAACCAGTCGTTTTCGCCAGCGGTCGGCAGCCCTCCAATCGCCGATATATTTCTATCCAATAAAGCTGAAATCGTGTCCATTAAATCTCGGATTTTCTCAATTATTTCCTCGTTCCAATCCAATAAAAACTCTAATGAAAGCGGCATATTAAAGCCTATTTCAGCCAATCGCACCCAGTCTGCCCAACTCTCAAAAAAGAGAATGATGTCCTGCTCTAAAAGCAGGGCCGTAAGTAAAAAACTGCTGTGTCCGTCCTCCGTTAATCCGTCAGCAATACTTCGCAAATCCTCAATAATATCGGATTGAGTGCTATGAAATATGTCGTCAAAAAACTCAAAATCTTCCGAAAATTCGCTGTCGTTCGCCGCTGCAATCAATAATACTCGGAAATATTCCATATGACCGTGAATTACCCATAATTGCATAAGCATTTCCTCTAAATCGCTCTTTGAGGCGTTTTGTGATGTCAAATTTTCAGAAAAACCTCCTAAATCTTGAAGCTGCTGAGTAATACCAATCTCCCGCACGTCTAGCATAAATGACAAAAACGTGAAAATATCCGCAAAAGAGCGTGCTCGTAAAATCCCCAAATCTTCAAACTCCCAACCCTCAAATATCGTAGAATATTCCACGCCTATAAGTCTCTGTGTTGCGAGAAAATAGTCGTTTATCATGTCGCTTAACTCGCTTAAAATGCTAAAACGCTCGAGTTCGTGAGGAGTAACGTACAGCAAAATTTCCATTATCTCGTCATCGAAAAATTGCAACCGCTCAGGATTTTCAGCCAATTCAGCCAACGGAATCGCCCTTAACTGCATAAACAAATCCACGACAGTCCACAACCGATCGAGATTTTCAAAATCCAATCTAACGGGCGAATCGCCTGTGATTTCCACAAATTCCATAGAAACCATAGCAAGCAAATCGCCACTTTCAAGCAACACTCTATCAAAGGAATGTACCGCATGATTCCTTGTAATTTCGGAATTATCGCCCTCCAAAATTTGTGCCGCATAGTGCAAATACAAATCTAAATAATCACTATCGGCAAACCTCAAAGTCGCAACAATATCGTGCCTCTCGTGCCATTGGGTTTCCTCCGACAAAATTTCTAAAAAGCCGAAAATTTCACGTTGCAGCCATCTAATTCTCTCAGCATTATTCAAAAACATTTGCCAAAACTCCTCTGCAATATTTTCCAAGATTTCTGAAAATCCGATAAATTCACGCAATATCTGTTCTGCGTTCCACATCTGCAAATTCAATTCTCGGATAGTTTGATATAGCCCAAACGCCATAAACGCATGATAATCGTTCTGCGGCAAATTGCTCACTGTGGGCGATTCGTCCACAATAATCAGCACCGCTCGCCTTTCCGAATCCCATTTTATTATAACGCTCTCTTCAAAAATCTCGGAAGTCGCCTCAAACAAGGCTCGCACAGGAATAAAGAGAACGCACATTATAACCTGCATCGGCACGTCCAATGAGATTTGCTCGCCGTTTAGCGTGAAATATGAGCTGTTCATGGTAAAAATCGCCACGTTGTCATTCACTCCGAACATAACGAGTTCTCCTGTTTCCGAGTTCCAAAATTCTTCCCAGCCCTCAAAAGACGCAAGTGCCGCAAGAACCCTGTCGTCCACGATTAAAATCGGAGCAAATGGCGTAATGTCGTGTTCGCCCTCGTTGTCAACCCCAATAAAGCGAACGCTGGTAGCGTGGACGGTGTTTGTCGGCTCGTCCCAGACCACGGACAGCCCATACGCCCACAACCACGCTTGCACAGGAATGTACGGAATACCCGCAATCAGCTGCACAGGGCGGTTTGCGACAAGCGGCTCGCCGTTTGCCGTAAAATGGGGGCTGTTGTCGTTAAACACGAACTCGAAAAAATCCGAGAAAATGAACGTCTCCCCAGTTTCGGCGTTGCGAACGCCCTCCGCATAATATTCCGCCAGTTCCCACCACGATATAAAGGGATCGCCGTTAAGCACGATAACGCCAGTATTCGTGAACTCCACGCCGTTAATGACCAAGCGTGGCTCGGTGGGCGTGTTTGCCGAGATTATGGACGGCGCAAATAGTGCCACCGCTAAAATCACCGCTAAAAATCTCTGAAACTTTTTCATATTTTCCTCCCATTCGGCGGAGTTTTAGTTTTTCCGATTTTGAAATCTCGGAAACTCCGCCGTCTTATCTCAATCCGCCACTTGCGGAATTGGCTACGATTGCTCTTCTAAAATGGCTTGCCTTATCTCATTTTCGGAAATGGTCAGCCAGCGTTCAAATTCGTGCAGGGCATCTTCTCGTAAAATTGGCACACCATGGCGGCCCCACAACTCAGATTCAGCAGCGTGGAAAATTCGGTTTGTTAAGAAGAAATATCGGTCTGTTGTCTGTCGTATAAATTCAACATTTACCGAGATATTTTCCAAAATTTCGGCAATTTCTCCCTCCAAATCTGCGAAAATTCCGCTTTCATAGGCATTGATAAACCGCCTAGAAAGTACGCCGTTCGGAGTAAATATCGGAATACTATCGGCTTGCCTAAGTCGGCTTTCGATGTCTCGCAAAAGGCTGTATTCCGCCAATAAATCGGCATTTCCGATGTTGGGATTCTGCATTAGCAACGCCTGTAACTCGGAAATAATCGAGCGTATTTGCACCGCCGCAGAGGCAGGAGTTTGCAAAGCGGCGGCGTGGTATTCTGGCGGCAATCCGTGCAGAGTTTCAAAGGCAGCCGCAAAGAGATTTATATAGATAGTGCCTAAATCCTGCAACCATCGCCATTCTTCCTCCATAACTGGAAAATCTCGTAAAATTCTGTCTAAAACATTGAAATTGTTCCAAAAATTGTTGTCTATACGGTTCATACCTTCCAACGCTCGCCAATAATCCTCATCGGCTACAATGGGGTTAAACAGGATTGATTGCACGTCCCAAACCGTCATTTCTAAATTTCGCAAATGCCCCAAAATCTCGAAAACTTCCAGTTCTGCGGGTAGGAATTGGGAAATTTCTGTTTCGGTAATGGGAGCAGGTGCAGGAGTTGGCGTTGGTGTTTCGGCGGTTGGCGGCGGCTCGACGGATAGCGTGGGTGTCATGTTGGGGTCGATGATAATGGCGAAAGTATCGTATATCTCGGCGTTGCGAGTGCTTGAAACTCGGATTCTGATTTCTCGGTATTCGTCGGCTAAATTTATCCGAAAAGTCCCCGTTGCATTTCTCATAAGGTTGTAATGTTCCTGTTCCCATGGGATTGTTTCGTTTGTTTCGTTGTTAAATCTGGGTGGCACGCCGTCCACTTC
>WRKH01000100.1 GCA_009778175.1 Turicibacter sp. | reverse complement strand
GGTTTTCTGACTTAAAACAAAAATTTCACGAGGTGTATTGTATGGATTTTTATAAGGTGGTCGCAGGGTTGGAGTATGAGGTTGTGCAGCAGGGGAATATCGGCGATATTGCCAGCATTGCTATAGATTCTCGAAATGTAGCGGAAAAATCCCTTTTTATCTGCTTAACTGGATTGAATGTGGATGGGCATAGCTTTATCTCCGAGGTTGCTGAAAAAGGGGCTTCGGCGATTATAGTCGATACGGATCAAACTATCTATCCCGAAAATGTTACGATATTAAAGGTGGCGGATAGCCGCCAAAGTTTAAGTATTGTGGCTGCCAATTTCTACAACCATCCCGAAAAAAATCTGAATTTGGTCGGAATAACAGGCACAAACGGCAAGACATCCACAACATACATGGTAGATGCAATCTTGCGTGAGGCGGGTAAAATTTCGGGAGTTATAGGGACTGTCGGGCTTTTTTTGGATAACAAGCCTGTCGATATCCCCTTTGCAACCTCCACCACTCCCGACCCGTTAGAATTACAGCATATTTTTCAGCATTTCTCCCGAAACTCTGCGAAATATGCCGTTATGGAGGTTTCCTCACACGCTTTGGCACTCCGCAAAATGGAAGGTTTACTCTTTGAAGTCGCCATTTTTACCAACTTGACCCAAGATCATCTGGATTTTCACGGCAGCATGGAAAATTATTTGAATTCCAAAGAAAAATTATTTGAGCAATGCAATGTGGGGATAGTTAATGCTGACGACATACACGCATCGCACGTAATGGCAAAAGGTACTCCGCAAAAATGGATTACTTTTGGTATCGTCAACGATTGCGACATCAAAATCACAAACATTACTAGCACAAAAACAGGTTTCGACCTTGAGATCGATTTAGGGTCGGGAAGTTTAGAAAATTTTCAGCTAAACATACAAGGGCGATTTAACATATACAATGCACTGGCTGCCATAGCTGCGACCTTATCATTGGGGATAGACCTTCAACATATAAAGAGAGGCATTGCCAATTTCACAGGAGTGCCAGGACGCATACAACGAGTGCCGACAGACAGAGATGTGTTTGTATGCGTGGATTATGCACATAGCCCCGACGGCTTACAAAACATAATAACGGCTGTACGTGAATTTACCTCGGGTTCTGTTATTACAGTATTTGGTTGCGGAGGCGATCGAGACAGCCAAAAACGTCCGCTTATGGGGAAAATCGCTGGCTCGCTCTCTGATTTTTGTATAATAACCTCCGATAATCCTCGTACGGAGTCGCCTACTGCTATAATTGCACAGACAGAGGTCGGCGTAAAGGAGACCGAATGTCCCTACGAGCTAATCGAAGACAGGCGAAAAGCCATTTTTAGAGGGATTTCTATGCTAAAAGATGGCGATGCACTTATCATAGCGGGCAAAGGGCACGAGGATTACCAGATTCTCGGCACAGACAAGATTCATTTCGATGACTTTGAAGTGGCACAAGAGGCTTTTAAGACCGTGGGGCTCGGTTGCTCCGCAAACGCCTGAACGGTGTCCACAGGACACCAGGCAAGGGATGTGTCCCTTTCCCCGCTCATTTTTAACTGTATTTCTAAGTAAAGGAAGCCAAAAATGACCCAAAAAACCAAAAAATTAATATTCCTATCCACCGAAATCCTATCTTTGGCGATTTTTTCGGTGTTGCTGTGGTTTACCATGACGCATAGCTTGCGTGGATTCGTCTTTTTTATCGCTGGCTCTGCGCTTATTCACGTGCTGTTTGACACTATCCGCCGCACTCTCTGGAAAGAAGTGTTCCAATTCGACGAAAAAGGCGAAGAAACCTCAAAAACCTCAGTAAAACTCATTAAAATCGGCAAATACAGCGTTGAACTCAATCCCAAAAATGTAAAAATGAAAACAATGCTCCTTGATGCCGCAATGGGTTTTCTTTTCGCAGCGGGAACGCTCAATCTTATGGACGCACTCGAACCCTACGACCTGTCGTTTGACACGGTTGGATTGCCAGTTGGATTTTTGGTTGGCGCAGTTGCTCTGCTTATCGCAAAATTTAACACCAGCCGTGCCAACGCCGAACGCGCCCGTGCAATCGCCGAACGTGCCAACGAAAGCAAAAGCCATTTTCTCGCCACGATGTCCCACGAAATCCGCACCCCCCTAAACGCCATCATCGGCATGACTCAAATCCAACTCCAAAAGGACAACATTCCGCAGGAATATGCCAATGTTTTTGACCGCATCTACACCTCGGGCGACGGGCTGCTTACCATTATAAACGATATTTTGGATATGTCAAAGATCGAGGCGGGCAAATTCGACCTCATGGTTCGGGAATATTTCCTTGCCAGCCTGATAAACGACGTGGTGCAGGTAAACGTCGTGCGGCTCGGCACAAAGCCCATAAATTTCATACTGGACGTAGATGCCGAGCTGCCCGCAAAGCTCATGGGCGACGACATTCGCATAAAGCAAATTCTCAACAATATCCTGTCGAACGCCATAAAATACACGGATAAGGGTTTTATAAAGCTGAGTGTCAACCACGAGGAGAAGGACGGGCTTATTGTGCTGCGTTTCACGGTCGCCGACAGCGGGCAGGGCATGAAAGAGGATGATGTTGACAATCTGTTTTTGGCGTATTCTCGGTTTAACTTGGAGGTCAACCGCATAACGGAGGGCGTTGGGCTAGGCATGAACATAACGCAAAGGCTGGTCGAGATGATGCGAGGCAGGATAGAGGTTACAAGCGAATATGGCAAGGGGAGCGTGTTTAGCGTATTTCTAACGCAACGCAACCTGTACCCCTATGAGCCGATTGGTGCGGAATTGGCAAGCATTTTGGAGCAGGCGAGCAAATTGGGCTTGCACCCCGAGGAGATAATCGGGGAAAAATTGGCTCGTCAGCTAAGCAATTTTACATTCCACGAGAAAACCAAGGTGCAGATACAACCTATGCCGCATGGCAAGGTATTAATCGTGGACGACACGGAGATAAACCTGTACGTGGCGGAGGGTTTGCTCAAACCCTACAAATTGCAGACAGAGACGGTGGAGAGCGGTTTTCTCGCCTTGGAAAAGGTGGAAAATGGAGCGGCATACGACATCATTTTCATGGATCACATGATGCCGAAAATGGATGGTATGGAAACGACACAAAAACTTCGAGAAATGGGATATACAGGCACAGTGGTAGCTCTCACGGCGAACGCCATCGCAGGGAACGAGGAGAAATTTCAACAGGCGGGTTTTAACGGTTTTATCTCCAAACCGATAAACGTCCAACATTTGGACGAGACGTTGCATAGATTTATAGAAAACAAATCGCAAGAGCCTGATGATTCCGCAATGAAAATCCCCACATTTTCACAAGAAAACCTGCAAGGAATCTCGGAAGCCGCCAAAATTTCTGAATCCCCTAAAGTCTCGAAGATAGACCCCAAGATGGCAGATATATTCTGCCGAGATGCGGAGAAGACCATAGCAACGCTAAGAGAAACCCTAACGAACGGGGACATAAAGCTATTTACGATAACGGTACACGCAATGAGGTCGGCGTTATACAACATAGGAGAAACGACCGAAAAGGCGACAGCCGCACAGGCTTTGGAGGAAGCGGGCAACAGGGGCGACACATACTACATAAACGCCCACACACCGTCATTCATAGCCATGTTGGAGGCCATAATATTGACATTACGACCACAGCAAACTGACCACAAATCTCATAATATAACCGAGGACACCGCTTTTTTAGCGGAACAATTAACCCATTTCCAGCAGGCTTGCGAGGCTTACGACGACACAGCGGCCTACACGGCATTGGACAAATTAAAGAAAAAATCATGGACAACCGCCACCGCCAACGAATTAGAGCACATTCACAACGCTCTATTCCTACACAGCGATTTTGAACGAGCAGCAGAATTAGCCGAAAAGATCGTGGGTCGCACCCCTTGACCCGCTCGTTTTTAGTGTTGGATTTTTTAGGGGGGTGGGTTGAATATTTTTTTCGGGAACTATTGACGAGTTGTGTGATATGTGTTAAAATGGGGTTGTGTGAGAGACTTTGGCGGGTTGGTTTTGCCGAGGCGGGCTTAGAGGAGGCTATTTTATGGCGGGATTGACGTTTAAATTGGATGGAAACGCACATCACGAGGCGGAAATTGCACTTAAACGGCTTGGGTTGAGCCTAGACGAGGATTTTGACGAGGAAGTAGAAGAAGAGCGGTATATGACGGACGAGGAGTATGAGCGGTATTTCAACCCTGTGAATCTTGCCGTGCTTGAGGAATCTTATGCACAGGCGGAAAGAGGCGAAGTTATAACCTTTACCTTTGAGGAATGGGAAGAATACACCAAATGCTAAAAAATGTATCCAACACACGTATTAAATTTGAAAAATATAAATAACAAACCAAACGCCCTTAACGGCGTAGCAACCCCAATCAACACCGCATAACCAATCCCAAATTTAAAGTTTGTCCACTTTTCAAAGTGGCGGGGTCTGGGGCTGGCCCCAGCGGGGGGCTGGGGGCTGGCCCCCAGC
>WRKH01000099.1 GCA_009778175.1 Turicibacter sp. | reverse complement strand
GCCAGCCCCCAGACCCCCGCCACTTTGAAAAGTGGACAAACTTTAAATTTGGTTTTTGACTGTCCAAATGTCTTATAATTTGGCGATAACATTAACGTAGGGGCGGATATTATCCGCCCGCTTTTGGTTGGGTTGGCTTTTATCTCCCTTTTCTTATGTGGTTGAATAGGAATTGTTGTGCTATGCCTGCGATGTTTTCGATTTCTTTGGGGAAGCCTGTTGGGTATTGCTGCATTACTCGTTTCATCCATACGTCCATGGGGTAAGATTCGACCCGCCCGAAACCGTACAGCAGTACACAATCCGCCACTTTTGGGCCTACTCCATGTATTTTTAGTAGTTTCTTTCTTAACTCGGTGGTTGGTAAAGTCGATAATTCCTCCAAATTTAGCTGTTTTTCTAGCACTCGCCTGACGGCATCGGCAATATATGGCTCTCGATAACCCGCCCTAATCGGGGCTAAATCCACGTCCGCCAACTCTTCTGGTTTGGGAAACGCTCGCCCGTTCTCTAACGGCTTTCCAAAATTTTCGCACAAAGCCTCGACCATCTTCGTTATACGGGGGATATTGCTGTTTTGGCTCAAAATAAAGGTAATCAAGACTTCCCAAATCTCCTGTTTCATTACCCGCAAACCTGCCGAAAATTCTATCGCCTCCGCCAAGATTTTGTCAGCCGAAAAAATCCGTTTCAGCTTGCTATAGTCCCAATCCAAGCCAAAATAGCTCCGCCACACGCCGTCAAATTCCGCCTTTGTGGTGGATTTCAAAACAAATTTGCAATCCTCTGCATACACTTCAAGCAAACGACCGTGGGCAATGCCCGAATAACGCTCCGTGCCCAGTTTTCGCCAACGGAAACATTGCCCACATTCCAGTATATCGCTCAAAATAAAATTCTGTATCCCTGTTACAATGACATCGCCATTATGTTCAAAAACGTCCTTATAATCCATCTACGAAACATCTTCCCTGAAAATGGGCATACTCATACATCTCGGGCCGCCGCGTCCGCGCGACAACTCTGAACTCGGTATCTCGATAACCTCAACTCCCCGTTGTCTAAGTAGCTTATTTGTAACATAGTTGCGGTCATACGTCATTACAACGCCAGGTGCCAACGCAAGGGTATTCGTACCGTCCGACCATTGCTCTCTCGGTGCAGCTATGGCATCTCCGCCGCCGCAGGGGATTAGCTCTATAGTGGTCAAACGCAATACGCTTTTCAGTGCCATGAGAATATCCTTGTTATGTGTTATTCTCAGCCTGCTATCGCTGTCCGCCGCCTCTATCGTATACGAGTCAATCTCGCCGTGCCTGTCTAAAATTCTTGGGTGTATGCTGAATTTATCCCTGTCGAGCATGGTAAACACTGTATCGAGATGCATAAATGCCCGACTTTTGGGAATATCCACCGCCAGCACCTTTTTAATCTCGCTTTGGTTGGCAAAAAGATTCTTCGAGATGTGCTCAATCGCCGCAACCGAAGTCCTTTGCGATATGCCGATTGCCACAACTTCCTTACTTAGCACCAAAATATCGCCGCCCTCAATGCTGAACGGATACGTCAGTCCATCAACCCATACAGGTACGTTGGCAGTTTTAAATTTTTCATGGTAATCCACGATAAATTTCATAAACAGGGACTCGCGCCGTCGAGCCGATTCTTTCATCTTGCTAAATACAATCCCGTCGCCGATACAAGCTGACGGATCCCTTGTAAAATACAGATTCGGCATAGGCGAGACATAGAACGGTCTGTGCATGGCAAGCGGCAGTAAACTTTTTTGCATGGTTATATTTATCAATTCGTCTTTCCGCACACCCGACATTATCTTGTTTATCATATCTCGGGTTGGAAATTCGATTAGATATTCCTTTACTTTGTCGAGTGTATAGCCATAGAGGAAGTTGCTCTGCTTCAAAATGGCAGTCAAAAATTCCTCTTTCATCACATCAGTTGTCAACGCCTCTGCTAACAGCTCGTCAACATACAAGACCTCTGTTCCTTGTTGCCTCAGGGCATCAGCAAAATAATCATGCTCCTCCTGAATCTTGTGCAAATACGGTATTTCCTCAAACAGCAGCTCCCCTAAATAATCTGGCGTAAGATTCTCAATCTCAAGCCCTGGCCGCCTCAAAACTACCGTTTTCAATTTTCCAATTTCCGACTGAATCTTAATTGGATTCCCCATAATATCCCCCTTTTTAAGATCGTGGAGTTTTCACCCCCACGCCCTGTGCCACTTCGAAAAGTGGACAAACTAAATTTTATATTTAAATGATTTGCCTACGTATTTGCTTGTAAAAGCTGCCAAAATCGCACCATAGGTTAGGTTGAAAGAGACAATTTCGCCTAGTTTCAAATCGCCCTCCGCAATCAGGTGATCGGAGCTTGCACCGATTACGGAAATGCCCTCACATTCCAGCCCGTTGCAATCCGTATCTTGTCGGCCAACCGCCAAAATAGCCCGTTTGGTAATGCCTCTGTCCTCATAAATCGGTTTTTCGCCAAATGCGTTGATGCCCAAAATACCTTCGGGCATGGACGGCTTTTCCATCATTTCTATGACTTCCGCCTCTAGTGTAACGACATTCTGCTCTAGCCCAATAAAGGGCAATCCGTACGCCGTCTCAACACCTCGGATTATCGCCTCGCCAAGCCTTAAATTGTTGACACGGGCTGGAATTTTCCCCTTTTTTAGCAGATAGAGCGAGCTGGAATTTCCGCCAGAAATTATGTTTAGTTTTTTCCCTATGCGTTTTTCGATTGTTTTGGCGAGGTCGCAAAGTTGTTGCAAATTATCCATTGTGGGCAGAACGGAGCCGTAACAGGTTAAGTTTGTGCCGATTCCCTCTAAATACAAGGATTCGTCCCCCGCCACAAAGTCCACCGTCTCGAACAGCAGATGTTCATTCTTGAAATAAACCCCTTCTCGCAAGTCGCCCAAATCTATCATCAGTATAATGCCATGCCGCAAGCCCGCCTTTTTCGCCGCCTTTGCCAATAGCCGCAAAGTGAAGAGTTCGGAATTTAGCGAAATATCACAGGTTTTTACAGTGCGTTCGACATCGGACGGCTGCGGTAGTCGTAAAAGCAAAGTTTTTGCGTGTCGTGTTTCGGGGTAATTTTCAAAATTTTCCAGTCGAGAATCCGCCAAAAATTCAAACGGCAAATTAGCCAAAATTTCGACCATCTTGGATTCGGCACAAAAACTCTTTGTTACTGCCGCAAGTGCAATCCCGTGCCTTGCACCCATTTCAATTAGCGTCCGTGCGTTATGCTCAAATTTATCCAAATCTACTACTAGTCTAGGGTACATTTTTGATCTCCTTACAAAACGGCTGTGTCGTAAAACCGTGGGGTTCTGCAATCTTTTTGCTTACTGCTATTGTTGATAATTATATAAGATTGACGGATAGATGTCAAGGCGAATTTTAAAAGTGTGTTCTTCACGTTAAATAAAATTGTGATTGCGTTGAGGGGACAAATTTTTCAACTATGGTATAATAGATTGAAAAACTTTTTGGAGGACACACCATGGACATTAAAAATGAAATTAAGGGTTATTTGAGTTATTGTGAAAATCAAAAGAAACTAAATCCGAAATCGATTAAGGCCTACTCTGTTGACCTTGCTCAATTCACAGCACATCTCGAAAAAACGGGCGAAAACGGCATTACAAAGACGGAAATTCACTCGTATATTGCAGATTTGCACAACACTTTTAACCCAAAGAGCGTAAAACGGAAATTGGCGAGTTTGCGGGCATTTATCAATTATCTCGAATTTGAAGAAATTCTTGCTATAAATCCGTTCCGTAAGATAAAAACGAAATTTCAAGAACCCAAAATTCTGCCGAAAATAATACCGTTAGAAACCATAAGTCAAATTCTGTCTGTGGCATACGGAGAGTATTCTGCGACAACTACCGAGTACGAAAGATTCATCGCTTTACGAAATATGACGATAATCGAGCTTCTATTTGCAACTGGCATGAGGGTATCCGAATTATGTTCACTAAGAATTGATGATGTTAATTTGATAAACGGCTGTATTAACATCGTGGGCAAGGGGGCAAAAGAACGCATCATTCAACTGGGGAGCGAGGATGTGCTCCAAATTGTACAAAAATATTACCGTTCGAGTCTGTCCAGAATAAATAAATCACATTTCTTTTTTGTCAATAAACTATCAACCAGACTATCGGAGCAATCCGTACGATTTATGCTTAAAAATCTTTCTGATAAGGCTAATATCGGCACAAAAATTACACCGCATATGTTTAGACATTCATTCGCAACATTTCTGCTGGAAGAAGATGTTGATATTCGTTATATCCAAAAGATGCTGGGGCACAGCTCTATCCAAACAACTCAAATCTACACACAGGTCAGCACAAAAAAGCAACGTCAAATTTTGGCGGAAAAACACCCGCGGAATAAAATTAAAATTCGAAAAAAGTTGACTTGTGATTGGTTGTGAGTTATAATGAACTTATGATAACTATTTATTATCAA
>WRKH01000098.1 GCA_009778175.1 Turicibacter sp. | reverse complement strand
GCATATTTCCGAAAATATCCTGCATAATGCCGCCGCTCGTGTTCGCAATCGCCATATTTCCACCGCCGATGCCTATATCAAAAATAGAAACCACGCCTACAACGCCCATAAAAGCAAAGGACGATATGAACAGCACAATACTCAAAATTAGCGGAATTTTGAACTTTCCAGGAGCAGGCACGTCTTTTTTCGTGCGACCCACCAAAAGGTAGATGATAACTCCCAAAAAATTGGTTATAAAAACCGCTACCGCCGCCCATAATAGCGGCGATTGTTCCGATTTTACCTTGGCATCGTGATAAGTCCATAAAGCCAAAAACACCGACATTACCAACGTTGCACCAGCCACCACAAGACCGCTGATTAAAAATAAACTCATCATATAAAATCCTCCTTACGGGTCAAATCGCCCGTTTTCCTAATTTTTGGCTAAACAACAGCCCACTCGCCGCACTAGACGAGAGTAGCCAATAATAGCCAATTCCGAGAATTACTATCGGGAAACCGCCAAACGACAACATTCCCAAGAATCCCCACGTTCCAATTACTACCAATACCACAGCCGAGAATATCAGAGAAACGGCGGCGGCAAATCCCATCAAATAAAGCCAAGTTTCCATTTTGTGATGTCCAAAGTTTCCGATATTTTGTTGATTTTCGGCGACCTCGGCGGTTTCGGTTTCGGCGGCTTTAGCCCTTTTGGCAAGTAAGGCGGCGTGTAGATTCGCCTTTACCTGCGGCGGAACATCTCGGCGTTCCGAGAAAAATTCTCGTAAATCGCAGTCCAATTTTTCGGTCTTGCTACTCTTGATATTCATGTATACCCCCCTTTTCTAAGAATTTTTTCAGAATTTTCCGCCCTGTGTGCAAGCGGCTTTTTACCGTGCCTGTCGGAATGTCAAGGGCGGCGGCGATTTCCTCTAACGAGAAATCCTCGTAATAGTGCATTATTAGGGGAATCCGCACCTTTTCTTTCAGCGTGTCCAAGCCTTTTTGTATACAAGCGTTCAGTTCCTGCCGTTCCAAGTTTTGCGTGGGATTTTCGGCTGGGCTGGCGGCGTTAAAGGCTGAATCCAGCGGAATTTCAGGGGCAATTTCTGCTCGCCGACCTGCTTTGCGGACGGAATTTTTCCATTTTCCCGCCGCTATCGCCAACACATACGATTTTGGGTTTTGCAAATTGTCAATGTCGGCACGTGTTTCAAAGGCGAAAAGCATGGTTTCTTGGTATAAATCTTCCGCCGCTTGCTGATTTCTGGCTAGGTACAGGCAAAAGTTGTAAATATCTTTTTCGTAGAGCGTTAAAAATTTTTCAAATTCCGTTACGTCCATTTTGCCCTCCTTTGGTGTTGCGTTTGTTGCTTACGTCCTCGATATATATTGTCGTGAGGTTGGGATTGGTTCAAAAAAATTTTTGAGGTTTCTAAATTGTTAAATGTTTGAGGTTTTTATCATTTATAGCAACGCTTTTGATTGTTGTCAAATTTTTCTGAAAGCTGTTGACGATTTCAGAAACAAATGTTATGCTAAAATTGCAAGAATTTTCAAAAAATTTTTGGAGGGAACAAAGTGGAAAATTTATATTACAAAACAATTACAAAAGAATTGAGTACTTGGGAGCGGCAAATGACCGCATCGCCAAGTCTACGAAACCGCCTGTCAAAGAGTATTCAAGGGAAAATCCAAAACCTCATCCCGCAAAAAGCCCAAAACCTAATAACGGCGGCAATAAAGACCATGATTGAGACCGTACTTTCGGGTTCATCACTGCTTACCAAGGAGAAGCAAGCCGCCGAGCCGCAGCTCTCCGAGAGCGATTTTTTGGCGGAGCGGGCGTTCGCATTTTATTATAAAATGGCGGTTGCACAGGGAGTTGGTTTTGGGTTGGGCGGATTTTTGGTAAATTTGGGCGACTTGCCCGCCCTAATGTCGATAAAAGTCAAATTTTTGTTTGACTGTTGCAAATTATATGGCTTCAATCCTGATGAAAAAATGGAACGTCTCTTCATCTTGCACGTCTTTCAATTAGCTTATTGCGGAGATGCACGGCGATTGGAACTCTTCCCCATAATAAAAAATTGGAATGACCATGCTGGACAAATTGAACTCGACTGGGAGAAATTACAAATCGAATACAGAGATTACATGGACATTGCAAAACTGTTGCAAATGTTACCCATTGTCGGTGCGGCGGCGGGCGGTGCAGCCAACCACGCCCTAATGAAAAAATTAAAAACCACCGCCATGAACTGCTATCGGCTACGTCTACTCCATTCAAAACCTTAAAATTGCGGGACTCTGCTCCACACTCCGCTCCTCTACATTGTTAAACTCCTCAACCACTTGCTATTCTCAACATACCACCGCACGGTCTGCTCAATCCCCACCTCAAACGTCATTTCGGGCTGCCAAGCCAATTCTCCACATATTTTCGAGGAATCAATCGCATACCGCAAATCATGCCCAGGTCTGTCTTGCACGAATTTTATCAGGCTCTCGGGCTTGCCGAGCTGTCGTAAAATCGTCCGCACAACCTCTAAATTACTGCGTTCGGTGTTCCCGCCTATGTTGTACACCTCGCCGACCTTGCCCCTATGCATAATCTCGTCGATCGCCCGACAATGATCCCCCACAAACAGCCAATCTCGTACATTTGCCCCCACACCGTACACGGGCAACGGCTCGTCCGCCAAAGCTCTTGTTATCATCAGCGGAATCAGCTTTTCGGGGAACTGGAACTGCCCGTAATTATTGGAGCAGCGGGAAATTGTAACGGGTTGCTTATACGTCCGAAAATACGCCAATGTGAGCAAATCCGCAGCCGCTTTCGAGGCGGAATATGGGCTGGAAGCGTGCAAGGGTGTTTCTTCCGTAAAAAGCAGGTCGGGGCGGTCAAGTGGCAGGTCGCCGTAAACCTCGTCCGTAGAGACTTGGTGGAAATGCCCGCCGTATTTTCGGCAAGCATCCAACAAAACGCCCGTGCCAAGCACATTTGTCCGCAAAAATATCTCGGGATCGCTTATCGAGCGATCCACATGACTCTCCGCCGCAAAATTTACCACCAAATCGGGTTGTTCTCGCTCGAACAACGCAAAAACCGCCGTTCTGTCCGCAATATCGCCTTTTACAAACATGAAATGCGAATTCTTCGTTGCTTCCTCTAATGTTGCCATATTGCCCGCATATGTCAGCAAATCATAGCAAATTACCCCATAATCGGGATATTTCTCCAGAATGTAGTACACAAAATTCCCGCCGATAAAGCCCGCACCACCTGTTATTAAAATTTTCATGTCCGCTCCTTTGCCAAATTTAGGATATATTGCCCATATTCCGTCATTTTCATATCCTCGCCCAGACGGACGAGTTGTGCCATATCGATGAATTTCTTCCGCCAAGCGATTTCTTCGATGCACGAAATGTAAAAGCCCTGCATTTCCTGCACACTCTGCACGAATGAGGCGGCTTTATGCAGGCGGTCGGCAGAACCCGTGTCTAGCCACGCCATGCCCCGACCCATTAGTGTTACGTACAGCTTATTTTGCCGCAAATAATAGTCGTTGATTGCCGTAATCTCGATTTCGCCACGGGCGGACGGTTGGACGTTTTTTGCAATGTCAACTACATCATTATCATAAAAATACAGACCAGGTACAGCATAATGCGACTTCGGCTTGGCGGGTTTCTCCTCTATGGACGTAACCTTGCCCTGTTGATCAAACGCCACCACGCCGAACTCCGTTGGGTTTGCCACGGGATAGCCGAAAATCGCCGCACCGCCCTGTTTTACGCTGTGTTGAGCTTCTTCTAGCAACGAACTCAGTCCCATGCCGTAAAATACGTTGTCGCCCAGAATCAGGCAACATCCGTCCGCCGTGCCACGCCCGATAAATTTTTCGCCCAGAATAAATGCGTCTGCCAGTCCGCGCGGTTGGTCTTGCACGGCGTATTCCAGCGATAAGCCGATTTGTGAGCCGTCGCCCAATAGTTTTTGGTAACTGGGCGTGTCTTCGGGGGTTGAGATTAGCAAAATCTCTCGAATACCCGCCAACATCAGCACAGACAGCGGATAGTAGATTAGCGGTTTGTCGTAAATCGGCAGTAGCTGCTTTGAAACCGCCTTTGTTGCGGGGTATAGGCGTGTTCCTTTGCCACCCGCTAGTATTAATCCTTTCATTTTTTGCTCCTTTCATATCTGCAAACTCCGATACAACCCAATTATACCACCTCATTCCAATTTACGCAAATATCCCCCAATATTTCTCACTGCTAATGTGTAGAAAAATCTCCAACCGCCACGCAAACCGAAATAGCAAGCAAAATACAAACCTCACAAAAATTGTGGTGGCAATCGCTTGAAAATTCAGATTAAGTGATGTATAATAATGACAAACACAAGGGGGCGTTATGGCGACCGAAAAAAGAGACAAAGTATATTGGCACGATGCGTTTTTTGCGGCATTGCAACTAGAATTTCACGATTACATCGACGTGCTGACGTTCATAGACG
>WRKH01000097.1 GCA_009778175.1 Turicibacter sp. | reverse complement strand
GAATCTTTTAATGTTATATCAGCTAGTTTATATCTTGAAAAACGCCTGGATCCTAGGGTTCTTCAGTTGTTTGCTGGTTAAGTTAGTGTATATGGGGGCAGAGCCCCCACGGTCTTAGGAGGTTGTGGAAATGGTAGCAGTTATGATGAAGGAGTTGAGGGGGTATTTTACGCAAATGACAGGGTATGTGGTCTTGGCGTTGAATACTTTGTTGATAGGGCTGTTTTATGTGGCTATAAATGTTTTTTGGCTGAATCCGAATTATCATGATGTCTTGGGTGCAGTTACGGTGCTGTTTTTTATTGTCGTGCCAACGCTTACGATGAGACTGTTTGCCGATGAAATACGGAATAAAACGGATCAGTTGCTGTATACAAGTCCGTTGCCGATATGGCAGATTGTGGCAGGAAAATATTTGGCGGCGACAATTTTGTTTGTGTTGGCTATGGGGATTACGGCGTTGTTTCCAGTGTTTTTGATGCCGTTTGGTAGCTTGCCTGTTAATCAGATTGTGGGTGCGTATGTGGGTTATGTGCTTATGGGTATGAGTTTTATTGCACTGGGCCTGTTCGTGTCAGTTTTGACGGAAAGCCAGTTAATAGCGGCGATTGGGACGGCTGGAGCGGTGTTTTTGGTGTTTATTTTGGACGGATTGGCGGGAGGGCTGCCTGCCGATGTGGTTAGTTCGTTGGTGTTTGTGGTGCTGATAGTGCTGGGTTTGGCTGGATTTTTGTACCATAGCACGAAACATATTTTGATGAGCGTGGGCTTGGCGGTTGTGGGGATTGTGGTTAGTGTGGTGTTGTTCTTTAATGATAACTTGCTGTTTGACTCGCTGATGCCACGAGCGTTTCGGTGGTTTTCGGTGTTTAATCGGTTTGGGAATTTTACGATGGGGATAATGTTCTTTGAGGATATTGTGTTCTTTGTTACGTTTGCGTTGGTGTTTATATTTTTGACGGTTAATGTTATTGAGAAGAGGCGGTGGCGGTAGGGGGCAGACTATCCCATTTCAAAAATTTATGGTAAAATATTGTTAAAATTTCAAATTTCAAAGGGGAGTTTTCATATGAAAAATTTTAGCCACACAATAACGTCGGTGTACGGTATGCACGCAAGACCAGCGGGAAATTTAGTTAAATTGGCCCGCACGATAGATAGCCAAATAACGATAACAAGCAAAGAAAAAAAGGGGGATGCGAAAAAATTGTTTTCCCTCATGGAGCTAGGCATAAAAAAGGGAGACATCGTATCCGTATCGGTTGAGGGTAGAGATGAAGACGAGGCGATAAAAATAATCGAAGAATTTTTTGCCGAAAATTTATAAAATTTAGCTGTAAAGACACAAAAACCGTAGAGGTTTTAGAGGGATGATAAGATATGACTATATGGCAAGCAATGATTTTAGGCGTGGTGCAGGGCATAGCGGAATTTTTGCCGATAAGCAGTTCGGGGCATTTGATTGTCTTGGGGCAGGTTTTGGGCGTGGAAGAAAATGATATGACATTTAGTATTATAGTCCACTTAGGCTCGCTTTGTGCTGTTTTCGCAGTGTTTTGGCGTGATATTCTATCCATTCTAAAAAAACCACTACAAAAACTGACGGGCTTGCTTATCTTGGGGACTTTACCCGCCGTTATTGTAGGCTTTACCATTCGGGACTTTATGTACATATTTGAACAACCGTTTTTGCTAGCAGCCGCATTCGCCTTTACAGGTATTTTGCTCCTTATAGCTGACAATATCAAACACGCCACAAAAACATTCAAAGAAATGACTGCCCTCGATGCAATAATCGTGGGGCTTATGCAAGCGGTTGCCCTTGTGCCTGGCATTTCCCGATCTGGTGCAACAATAACGGGAGCACTCGTTACGGGGCTAAATCGTGAAACAGCCGCCAGATTTTCGTTCTTGCTCTCTATTATTGCTATTTTGGGGGCTGGCACTTTGGAGGCAATAGATGTAGTTATGGATGCAACTGTTATCTATTATACCGATATTCCCGCTTATATGCTCGGGTTTGTTACCGCCGCCGTGTCTGGCTATTTTTCTATACGCATCTTGCTAAATCTTATCTCCAAAGCCAAATTGCGATATTTTGCATATTATGTGTTCGCCCTCGCCTTGTTTATACTTGCGGATTTCTTTATCCTAGGTCTGTTTTTCAGTTGATTTAGTGTAATAATAGGATATTCCGATTTGGGCGGAATGGAGGGATGAAAAAATTTCTCCCGCCTTTTCGAGCTTGTCGAGACTGTTTAGCATACCCTCCTGCCCCCGTAATACCATCTCTTTGGTAGCTTGAAGCCTTAAAATATCTTCACATAGCTGATTGCGTCTTTTTTGCGACATATTGTTTAGAATTTTGTATACCAAGCCCACACTACAACCGCCAGCAAGGGCGAGTTCCAATGAATAAAATGTACGCCCGTTTATAAGTTTTTGGATTTCGTGAGGGAACAGCTTGCTAATCCGTTCTTCGAAAACGGCACTCTCTTCCCAAAGTACACGCGTCTTATGCAGCATTTGCGAAAATTTAATGTAGGACTCCGACATTGCCTCTTGCAGCTCCAGTATATAACTTGTTTTCGACAAATACTCTTCTCCCAGCATGGATAAAAGGATAGTTGCCATTATGCGCGGATTGCAGCCACTCTGTATCTGCAAAACTCCACACAACATAATTTTCCGACTCAAAAGCTCTACACCCTGATAATCATTGGCGGAAATTAAATTTTGTAAAACAAGCTCAACCATAGCGGGATCTGTGCCATCGGTTATCAGCTCAATCCCCGTCTTTAAGAACAAATTATCCTCCTCCGCAGCTTCCGCCTCAAGGGATAGCACTCCTTCTCGGCGGGTTATTTGTGCCAAATCCAACATTTTAAGTATCACTGGCAAACAAGCCTCTTTTTCGACATTTGTAAAATATTTCATTTTCATGCACTCCATTCTTCTAAATTTTGATTTGTTGTTTTGCACTATCCAAAATCATAAACCTTGATAATAAACCGCATTTATTGTATAATGAAAATCAGGCAAAGAAGCGGGTCTGGGGGCGCGCCCCCAGCGGCAAGACGGTCTTGTGCCAGGTGTGGAGGCTGACCCCCACGGTTTTGAGCTTTTAGGAGGGTTTGGAAATGGATATTGTGATAGATGTTAGCGGGATTAAAATAGAGACGGAAAGGGTAATTTTGCGTCCATTCTCCACCCTGGACTTAAATGATTTGTACGCATATGCAAAAACGCCAGGGGTCGGCGAAAATGCAGGGTGGCCTCATCATAAAACGATGGAGACCTCAAGGAAGGTTTTGAATAATTTTATAAAAAACAAAAACACGCTGGCAATCGTATATAAAGCCGATGATAAAGTTGTGGGCTCTTTGGGGATGCACACCAATTCCTGGGCTAACAGGAGCTGGCGCTACCGAAAGTTCATACTAAAGGAAATAGGCTATGTGTTATCGAAAGATTATTGGGGCAGGGGAATCATGCCAGAAACTGTAAATGCCTTTATCGACTACGGTTTTAAGGAGCTTGGGATAGAAGCGTTTTTTTGTAGCCATTTTATACACAACAACAACTCCAAACGGGTAATAGAAAAATGCGGATTTACCTACGTAAAAAAGGGTAAATACTACGCAGGAGACCTAAACAGGTCATTTAAGGAGCTACGTTATGTAAAATTCCCCACTCTTTCGCAAACATAGGTAATACGGCGGCTCTCTTTTGTAGGCGGCGAATCTGTATAGTTATCTGTAGCATATGCGGTAAAATTCGCCTCTTTTAATAGTTGTAAAACAACATCTAGCCTATAGGGGCGTTGGTGATGTATTTCTGCAAAAGTGCCATTTTCCTTTGTGGTAAAGTTTAGCATGTACGTATTTATGCCATTTTTGTACTCATTTTTCCATTCATACGACCCGCCGTCGTCAAGTGTGTCTTTGTACATTTTATTCCCTATATCTCGAAAGGTTTCCTCTGTTTTCAAGTCGAATATAAAGACACCGCCCATTTCCAGGAACAGGGCAACATTTTTCAGTGCCGCCAAAAAATCTTCTTCGGTCAAAAGGTAGTTTAATGTATCGCAGGTGGAATATGCGGCGGCTACTGTGCCATACAGGTCTAATTTCAGCATATCTTGTTTAATCAGCATAATAAGCCCGCTATCTGCCCCTAGCTTATATTTTTTGAAATTGGCTTCGCTTAGCATATCGGCAGAATTATCTACACCGATTATATTATAGCCTTTTTTTGCCATTTTATACGCCATTGTGCCAGTACCGCACGCCAAGTCTAACACATCTCCGCACACATCAAATTTTTTGAAAATTTTATCGACATAAGAGCACCAAGCACCATAAGGCACATTTTTCATACAAAAGTCATAAAACTTAGCAAAATCCCGATACAACCCTTACCCCTTTCCAGAGATTCAAAACCGTGGGGCTCTGCCCCACACCCCG
>WRKH01000096.1 GCA_009778175.1 Turicibacter sp. | reverse complement strand
GGGCTCTGCCCCACACCCCGCTGGGCTCTGCCCAGACCCGCAAGGGGCTCTGCCCCTTGACCCCGCTGGGGGCGCGCCCCCAGACCCGCTCGTTTGTAATTTTTTACGTTTAGTTAATGATATTAGGACAGGTTTATTATAGCATGGTTTTTTGGTATTTGCAAGTCTGCCCTACATCATGGATTTGTTGAATTTTCGTAGGGGCGGATATTATCCGCCCGCATTTTTGGCGGTTTTGTGATTGCGGGCGGATTTTTATCCACACCTACATCAAACTAAAGCGTTAAATCCCATTTCGCTCCGTTCGACGGCTCTCTCCTGTGTTTTGTCTAGGAGAGACACGAAAGTGAAGGATTCCAGAGTGTAATTGTACTCTTTCAGCTTTTTGTCGAGCAGATGTATATTGGCAAGAACCAGCTGCTCCGTCTCTTCATTCTCTAGCTTAAAATTGCAGCCAATCCCTCTGCCGTTTTTTCTCACATAGGTCTCAAAATGCCCCATGTTTGCGGTGTCCAGTGCAACTAGGGCGGTTTTAATACCGTTTTTTTCACTTTTGTTGGTATCGTCTTTGTTTACATGGAGTGTCGCACTAAAGCTGTGGTCGCCTATATGTAGCGGGATTTGCACGAAAATCTGGTCTTTTACCTGATTTGCAAAATCTAAATGTTCAATCAAGGTTTGTACGCTCTTGAAAGAGCTATTTTCCGTTTTTGGAATAATGATTTTTGCAATCTCCAAGACCTCCCTCAAGTTGTTTATGAAATTTTCTATGTCCTGCACCGTGCTTTTTAGCAAGGGGATTGAGTAGCGTTCTGCCTCTTTTATGTTCGGCAAGCTATCGAGGGGGCTGGGTGTGTCGGGTTTGTTCTGCGATGATGGCTGAATTGTGTCTGTTCTGCCCTCGGAATGTTGCAAAAGTCTGCTGACCGCCTCCGTTTGTTCTTGCGAAAATTCTACCCTTTCCAACATTTGTGCAGTTTGTGTAGATGGAATATCAGGCAAACTGGGCTGTTTAGGCAGGTTGGTTTCGGAAGATTTGGGCGGCTCTGTTTGCGGTGTGTTTGGCGGTTCTTGAATTGTCGGCATTGGCGGGGGAGTGGCTTTTGGCGGCTCTTTTGCCGCATCCTCTGCAATTTCAAAATTTGAATATGCCGAGGCGAGTTTTTTTGTAGATTCAAAAATGGGTGGCTCTTTCGGCATCTCGGGCGTTGGCTCGTTTGGTGCTTGTTGTGCTGTCTGTGCTATCGGCTGATTTGTAGAGTTTTCGGCGGTTTTAGCCTGTGCAATAAAAGGTTCGAGCGTGTCTATCAATCCCTTGAATATCCCCGACTCCCTTGGAGCGGTCAAATTTTCAAGCAATTTTAACAGAGTATCTTTGGGTACGCCGTTCGGCATTTGCTTTATATCTTCTATGGCATTGCCGAGCCGCTCGATTATCTTTGATTGCCCCTCTGTAAATGCGGCTAAAAGATTGGCGTTTTTTAGCGTGGGCGGGATATTGTTCTGCACCAAAAACAGGGTTTGGTGGGTATCTCTGGTAATTTTGAAAGCCTTAAAAGCCGACTCGATATTCTCCTTGGTTAGCGGAATACCAGCATCTAGCATAAGGTTCAAAAGCAGCAAGTTTTGTGGGGTCGGCTTTTCCCCTTGCATCTGCAAAAGCCCTGTCAGCATTTCCTTTACCGAAATAGCCGTTGGTAATGCTCCGATTTTTAAAGTTTCCGAAACAGCCGCTGGTAATACTCCGATTTTAAAGTTTCCGATTTCCGAGGGTGTAAAGAAACGAGTTTTTGCTGAAAATTCTTTCCTCTGCGCCTCTATGCCCATTTTCTTAAATAAGAGTTCCATAATTAAATCTATTCAGCCAACGCCACAATGGCGTGAAATGCTTCTTTTGCATCAAAACTGGCGTTGAACAGCAGGGGCGAACCCCAAGCACGCCAACTTTGATTGTCCGCCTTGCCCCAAATGGACACACGTTCGATATATTCGGCAAATTCCAAATAATATTCAAAAACTCGGGCAAAATGCTGAGCCTGTCGGAAGGCTTGTGCATCTGTTAGCGGTATGGACGGATTCGACTGTGTGCCGACTGTAATGTCCAACTCCGTTATCGCCAAAACCGCACCCGTTTCGATGAAACGCTCGATGGCAGGGCGGATATTATTGAAATTTGTAGCCCATTGATCCAGATGAAAATGCGACTGCAAGCCAATACCCTCGATAAGCAGTCGCCCATCATACGATGAATGAGATGCCCAGCGAGTATTCATGTATTCAACCATTGCGGCTATTGCATCACGTTTGCCAGGCTGCTCTTCGTTGTAATCGTTGTAAAATAGGATTGCATAAGGGTCGGCTTGCCTTGCAAAATAGAACGCATAAAAGATATAATCCGTACCAGACTCGCCCGCCGCCTCGTTTGCACCGTTTGCAAAGGCATTGTACCATTGCGGTTGACCGCCATCTATATCTATGTTTGTACGTAAATGATTACGCCAATCCCCCGAAAA
The DNA here is from genome assembly GCA_009778175.1 of Turicibacter sp. Classification (GTDB taxonomy): domain Bacteria; phylum Bacillota; class Clostridia; order Lachnospirales; family WQUN01; genus WRKH01. The sequence continues at coordinate 1,944 of WRKH01000096.1, read as the reverse complement.
ACTGCCAACGGAGCTTGCTATAGCCTCGTTTAACACGTCCCAAGAATGTATACGTCCCGCCCAACGCCCAGCCACGGTATTTATGTACATCTCCATATTTGCCATAGCTTCGGCACGAGTAAGCGGTTCGGTGGAATTAGGTACGGTTGTAAGCCATGCGGGCGATTGAGAATGCCAAATTAGCGTATGCCCAATCATTGCTATGCCGTTCTCTTCTGCAAAATCCACGATCGAATCCTGAATTCCAAAAGACCAAGTGGCAGGGTCGGGCCCCGCACCCGCTATAAAACCTGGTTTGTGATGATTTTCAGCCGTTATGGCGTTGAAATGGTGCAAAAATGCCGCTTCCGTGTTGCTCATAGCCATTTGCACAGGGTTGCTCCATATGTTGCCAATCATAAAATAATCGCCAAATAACTCCGCCAAAGACGGCAGAGTTAGGTCAAAATAAGGCTCGGTTATATCATCGCCAAGCGAACCCGCCTCAACAACCGTGATAGTGGGATTGCCGCTAACACTCAAGAACGGATGCCCCGATAATATCGTTACAGAGCCAAGATTCGCCTGTATAACGGAATCGTCCAACAGCGAATACAACACATCCGCCCCACGTGTAATGGTTATATTATCCACAAAAAATGGCATTTCAGCCCCATAAGCATTGCTCTGCACACGTATGCGTTCAAATTGCGTTTCCGACAGATGATGATCTTCGATGACAACGCTTAGCTCAAAGACCTCATTCGCCTCGGTAACAGCGGTGGAAGTGATCCAATTCCAAGGGGAAGAGGCTCCCCCCAAAAGCATCTGAGTATTGTCAGCAACCACTCCGCCAACCCTGCCCACAACCAAAAGTTCATCACCCAAGGCAAGATTCGCCGTGCTGATGTCCAATGCGTGCCAATCCGCCGTCCTTGCAGATATTAGCAGAACGCCGTCTACAAGCGGCTCTTCCACATATTCAACAGGCTCATAAGAATCGGGTTCTTCCACCTCGTCCACAGGCTCTGCAGGTGTTTCAACCACCGTCTGAACATAATCGGCGTGTTCGTCCGCCTCGCTAGTTAAAGCACTGATATATATCACAACCACGCCTATTGCCAAACAAACAAAAGCGGCTATATACCGTCTATCCATAGCTATCATCTCACTTTCTATCTGGGGATTTCCACGCTAGTAAATTCATCAGCGGAAAAATGTCTATCGAATTCTAATCGTGTACCATTTAAAATCCCCTGCAAATACTCTATTCGTGCATCATCTAAAATCCCCTGCCGATATTCTATTAAAATTTCGTGCAGAAGACCACCTTATATGATTACAAGCCCCGAGCTTTTGCCGTTACCCCAAATTTGGGGGTTGGTCATTTCGTAAAATTCCCGTAAAAATTCGGGAATATCCCGCAAAACCTCCGCAACGTAAAAGGTTTCATACGTAGCTATAGAACCCATATCGACTCGCTCTTGAGGATTGCCTCCAAGCCAGTTAATCTCATCAACGGAGAAAGTTCTATCGGATACCCCCTCCCTAACCTTGCTGACAAAGACTCCGTCATAAAGCGAAGATGATAATGCCTCCTCATAATTCGACACATTAAAAATTCCCGCAACAGCGACAACAGCAGCGAACATAAAACAGGCTGAAAGCCCCACTAAAAACCTTCTGTCCATAAATAGCCTCCTTTAAGCTAATATCCAAGAAAATGTATTCGACAGCAGACGGATAATATCCGTCCCCGCATAAAAAATGCCAAACACAAATTCCAAATAAACATACACACCCATTATATAATAAAAACCCAGCTCCCGCAAATTTTTATAACTAGCCACACAAAACCCCCAAAAACAAAATTTAAAGTTTGTCCACTTTTCAAAGTGGCGGGGGGCGGCTGGTGTCCTGAGGACACCGTTCAGACGTTTGCGGAGCAACTGGGGGCTGGCCCCC
>WRKH01000095.1 GCA_009778175.1 Turicibacter sp. | reverse complement strand
CAGAGCAGAGCAGAGCAGAGCAGAGCAGAGCAGAGCAGAGCAGAGCAGAGCAGAGCAGAGCAGAGCAGAGCAGAGCAGAGCAGAGCAGAGCAGTAGCTTAAGCTATGCCTATTTGACAACCCCAAAACCCATTAACACGGCACACTTCTTATTGACTGTGCTTTTTTGTTGCCGTGAAAAAAGGGGGTGGACGTATGTCTAGTATACTTCACATTCCTTACAAACCCCCTTAAGCCTTTCACGGAGCAAGTTTGACAAACACAAAAATAAAAAATTACAAATTTGATAAGGAGAAAATAAAAAATGAAAATAACAATCAAACGTGCGGCGGCTTTTGTCGTTACGCTAAGCATGGTACTATCGGTGGTAAGTCCACTTAATTTGTCGGCTTATGAGTTCCACCTGCCAACGCCAGAGGTAACGGTTCCAGATCTTATTTTGGACGAAGAGGGCGAGCCTATTCTTGCTCAGCAGCCCCTGCCAAATCCTGAATGGGATCCAGAAGACCCCGAGTCCGATCCAATTGTTTGGGTTTACTTGCCTGTTGTTGATTTCCCTGATGTTGACTGGAGCGACCTTGATGAAGACGGATTCCCTGTTCTACCTCCAGAGTGGGAATGGGTATATGACTATTTTATAGATGAAGACGGAAATGAAATTCGTTTTTTAACAGCAATGCATTTCCGTTCAGAAGTCATCCACCCCGATTGGCCAGAGCTACCACCTGGTGGACTCATACTTCCTGGTCCAGGAGGTCCAGTAGTGAGATCAAGTCGGGGCGGTCCATCACTACTTCCTCCTCGCGGCCCCGCAGTGCCATTAACTGGGCGTTTTAACGTAATCACAACGGGTAACGCTGGCGAAGTTGCTATTCCTGCACGTGTAGGCGCTACAGGTATAGCTTCCATGCTAATACCTGCCGATGCAATAGGTCAGGCTTTGACAGCGGCACGGTTGGCTAATCTTGCTCCAGTAGTGCGTGTAACACCTGACACTGGTGCAGGGAACGCAGAAGGCGTAGTCGCTCTACTTAATTCAAACGCATTAAGCAGTTTGGTTAGTGCAAACGCCACGTTGCAAATTTCAAACGACGTATTTACGCTAGAACTCGCACCCGCTACACTATCGGAGCTCACAGCGAGAACAAACGGAGGTTTGCGTATTAACATCACACCACAAACTTCACTCCATGTCGCTCCCCGTGCAGCATTGGGCGACAACCCCGTATTTTCCTTTAATGTAAGTGGAATGGCAACGGGAACAGTTGGCGAGCTTGCCAACGAAATGACATTCAGCGTAGCAGCTGAGGGTGCGGGGCTTTTTGTAGCCCATATTGTCGGTACTCAGGTAAACGAAATCCCATCCGTCTTTGCAAACGGCGTATTTACCTGGAACGCCTCTCATGGCGGTATTTTCGGCATAGGTAGCAGATAGCTCCAAAATCAAGACTATAACGATACAGCAAAAAAGGGGGGTTGGATTTTTCCAGCCCCCTTTAAAAACCCTCAACCCCTGACTGCTCCTGCATCCAAAGCTATTTGACGTTTCAATTCTTCCACGCTACCAAAAACCTGCTCGTTCCGTATAAAATCCAATAACTCAACCAAAATAATCCTGTCGTATATATCAGCGTCAAAATCAAATATATGTGTCTCCACCTTGTAATTCCGATCAACGGCGACCGTGGGGTTTAGCCCAATATTTGTTACTCCGTTTTTGACGATGCCGTCCACCGTAATCTTTGCGGAGTATACTCCGTTCGGCGGGAGAAATTTATCGGAGGACGGGTATAAATTGGCAGTGGGATAGCCCATAGTACGCCCCAGCTGCCGCCCTCTCCGCACAACGCCCCTTATCAGAAACGGCTGCCCTAATAGATTATTTGCCGCCGCAATATTGCCGCTTGCCAAAAAGTCCCGTATTTCCGAAGTGCCTATCTTGGCTGAATTTAGCGAATTTAGCGAAATATGCGGAATTATCGCCGCTTTTATACCCAGATTTGCCGCTATTTCAAGCAAATTTTGGGCTGTACCCGAACGCCCTCTGCCAAAACGAAAGCCCTCGCCCACTATTATCAGCTTGCAAGAAAATTTTTCGCATAAAATCTTGCAAAAATCGGCTGGATCTTGGTTGGCTGTTTCGGCTGTAAATGGAAATTTTATCCAGTTGTCAACGGAATTTTTAAGCAGAAATAATTGTTCGTCCTGCGTGTAAAGTGGTTTGTAATGATAATCCGCCAAAATCTTTATCGGATGCGGCACAAAACTTAAAATGCTGCACTCGAGGCCATGTTTTTTCGCCTCCTCCCGTGCTGATTCTATAAGCATTTTATGCCCCAGGTGTATTGCCTCAAATTTACCGATTGTAATTGCCGTGCCGTTCTGTATTTTGCCAAAATTATCAACTATGTTCATATTTTTGTCCCTATCTTTAAAACCGTGGGGCTTTGCCCCACACCCCACCAGGGCGCGCCCTGGACTGCACATTTTTTTGATTTTAATGTTTCAACTTACTTATGACACGATCTTATTTTTAAGAAATTCCATAAATTTTGCCCTGTTTTCCTGCGGTGTTTCCGTGGGACGGCCCAAGTCCGCTCGGGAGGAAATCGATGTTTTAATTTCCAAAAAATTAAGCTGTTTCGGCATTTTCGTCTGCTTCGTCATTTTCATCAAACAAGCCCGCAAGTCGTCGATGTTAGTTATTGTCAATGCCGTATCATAACCGCAAGCGAGGGCAATTTTACCAAAATTTAAGCCATCCGCCACAGTCGGCATACCGCCCACACTTTCATGTGCCGCATTGTTTAAGATGATATGGGTTAAATTTTTCGGCGTATATTTGCCAATCACAGCCATTGCACCCATGTGCATAAGTGCCGCGCCGTCCCCGTCCAGCACCCACACATGGGAATTTGGTTGATTTAGGGCAATGCCAAGTGCCACAGACGAAGAATGACCCATCGAGCCTACGGTTAGAAAATCCCCATCGCTATTCTGCCCCAATTTTTTGCGTATTTCGTAAACTTCACGGGCAATTTTCCCTGTTGTTGCGACTACCACGTCATTTTCAGCCATTTTCAAAATTTCGCAAATAGCATCCTCTCGAACGATGGAGTAGTCATTTGCGTGAATTTTTTGGGCTTTGTAGTGCAAAGCGTCCTTTTTTATGATATATGCCGCACTTTTCCCCGATTTAAAAAGTTCGGCAAAATGCTCTTCCGTCCTATAAAATTCTTCTTCCGATGTATTTTTATCGATTACAAAATATTCAATCCCGATACAGTCGAGGAAATTTTCCGTAATTTCCCCCTGAAAAATATGTTGGGGTTCGTCCTTTAGACCAGGTTCGCCCCGCCAACCCACCACAAACAGCATAGGTATGCCATAGACTTTCGGGTTAGTCAATGATACAACAGGATTCGCAATATTTCCAAGCCCGCTATTTTGCAAATAAACAAGCGGAATTTTGCCCGTAGCCAAATAATACCCTGCCGCAACAGCCACAGCATTTCCCTCATTAGCGGCAACCACATGATTCCGCCCCAATTCTTTAACATCATACAACCAGCCACAAAGAGGTGCCAACAACGAATCTGGCACACCAGCAAAAAACTCATATTTATCAAAAACTTCCACTTTCACTTTTGAACACATCCTTGACTCTATTTTTGAAAACCGCTGGGCTCTGCCCAGCCCCGCACTTTTTAGGGATTTTTAATTGAGCTTACACCTTAAATACTATCACATTTTTGGGATAAAATCAATAATATCGAGCCCTGTTTTACCGATAATAAAATTCCTCGTAAAAAACTGCCGCTGCTGTAAGTTCTGCCAAAATCTCCACATTCACGTTAAACAAAAAAGCCCCGTTCAGATCCGACTGCAAAATATGGCAGATAGCAAACCGAGTTGCATTTGATATTTTTAAGGTTTTTCGGCCCTTGCTTTGGCAATCCGCACATAACAAGCCCTCGCCGCAAAACAGCCATTTTTCCTGTATTTGCGGAAATTCCACCCCGCACAGGCAGCATTTGTCCATTTCGGGGGCGATGCCATTTAGTGCAAAGAATCTGAACATAAAGACCTGTAAAGTTTGTTGTACAAACGGGGCAGAATCCGCTCCGCTCACGTATTGCAATGATTTTATCACGAGCCGCAGTATTTCGTCAAATTCACTAGATTGTGTGAACCCAGCTGGGATTATTTTGGTACAAATGCACAAAATATACTGGGCGGCTTGCAATTTTTCATAATCCTGCCTAATGGGGTAGAAATTTTCCAAAATTTCGCCTTGATTCAGCGAAAAAAAACTCCCGCCGTCCATCAGGACATAGTCGCCATATGTGAACATTTGCGACACTGCAAGGAATTTACTAGTGGCTCGTCTTGCACCTTTCGCATACACTGACAAAATTCCAAACTCTTTACAAAACAACCGAATCCGCTT
>WRKH01000094.1 GCA_009778175.1 Turicibacter sp. | reverse complement strand
ACCGTGGGGCTCTGCCCCACACCCCGCTGGGCTCTGCCCAGACCCGCAAGGGGCTCTGCCCCTTGACCCCGCTGGGGGCGCGCCCCCAGACCCGCTCCTTTTTGTAATTTGTTTATACCAGTGAGTTTACACCAGTGAGGTGCTGGGGCAAGTTTTTTAGTATGACTCCTTGTGAAAGCCCGCATCCCTCGCATCAAAAAATCAAACAAAAAAATTTAAAGTTTGATCAAACTTTTCAAAGTTTGCGGGGGTTTGGGGGCTGGCCCCCAAGGTCTTAAGCCTTTGCGGATTCCCAGTCTTTTAGGAATCTTTCGATGCCCGAGTCTGTCATTGGGTGCTGGCTCATCTGTACTAGGACGTTGTGAGGGAGAGTGGCAATGTTTGCACCTACGCGAGCAGCCTGTATTACGTGAATAGGATGGCGTATGCTGGCGGCGATGATTTCAGTGTAAATATTGTGTCGCCTGAAAATTTCCACAATTTCCAAAATTAAATTCATGCCGTCCATCCCAATATCATCTAGTCTCCCTAAAAATGGGCTTACATAGGTCGCCCCCGCTCTGGCAGCTAGAAGTGCCTGTGCCGCCGAAAAAACCAGAGTTACATTGGTCTTTATGTTTAATGCTGCTAGTTTTTTTGTCGCCTTTAAGCCCTCCAATGTCATTGGTAGCTTTATGACGACATTCTTGTGAATGGCGGCAAGCGGCTTGGCTTCCTCCACCATTTTGTCAGCCTCAAGGCTTATCACTTCGGCACTTATGGGACCGTCCACTATGGAGGTAATTTCCTTTACTACCTCTACAAAATCCCGCCCCTCTTTGGCAATCAGAGATGGATTTGTGGTAACGCCGCAAATCACGCCCCACTCGTTCGCCTCCCTGATATGCTCCACATTCGCAGTATCGATAAACAACTTCATAAAACGTCAGTCCTCTCTTGTGAAAAATAATATCTACATTCTAACACACAGCGGGGAAAAAGGCAATGAACACGCATTTTTAAACTTGGCGAAAACTATCGCCCGCCCCCAATATTCGGCGTTTTTTACACCCGCCACGGGTTTTTCGCCACTGTATATTTAGATTGTAACCTAAAAATTGTCATATGTCAAGAGGTTATTTTAAGCAACTCGATTCTGCCACCCGCAAACCCTAGCCGTGAAAAATTCCCAACATTTCAAAAGTGCCGCTTGACACGATGGCTTATTCTGCGTATAATTTCTTTGTAGGCGAGGACGGTCGAGGCTTTTTGTCAAACTCCGATCCTGCGATTTCGATTGTAGGGTATGGGCTTGCCCACACCGTTTTTGGCAATCGATATAGTTAATGACATTGCTTCGCCCGCAAGGCAATGGCGGATATCCGCACCTACAAAAATTGGAGGACTCCATGTACAGGAAAAGTTTTTATTTTTTGGCGACTAGCCAAGCCATAAATTTGATTTCAAATTCGATGATGAGGTTTGCAATATCTTTGTTTGTGCTGGATCTGACAGGCTCGGCGGCGGCTTTTGCAACCATGCTTGCCATCTCGTTTGCACCCATGATAATTTGTACACCTGTTGGCGGAGCAGTTGCGGATATTTTCCCCAAAAAATTTCTGCTGATTTTTTACGATAGTGTAACGGCTTGCGTAATTTTGCTGCTGTGGGCGACGATTTTTTTCGAGTTTTACTCTATGGCAGTAATTACAGCTATGCTCTTATTGCTGACAATAGTGTCGTCGGGCTACAATCCTATGGTAAATGCATCTTTGCCCGCCATGTTGGAGGCGGATTGGCTGGTTAAGGCGAATGGGATTGTTCAGGGGATTTCAGCGTTTTCTATGCTTGCAGGCCCGATGTTTGCTGGACTGCTCTTTGCGGCGATTGGAATAGAGAACCTGTTACTGCTATGCGTGATTTTGGCATTTTTCTCCATTGTCATAGATTTTTTTACGTTCATTCCGCACAAAGCGGACAAACGAACGGATTCGATGATTAGGCGGATTTTCTCGGATTTGAAGACGGGTTTTTTGTATGTTTCTCGGGAAAACAGGAATTTGTTTGATTTGGCTGTGATTTTTGCGGCGGCACTGTTTTTCTTCCAAGCGGTTATGACGGTAACTTTTCCGTATGTAATACGGGTTTCACTGGGCATGAGCGAGGAGCTTTTCGGCTTTAGCAATACTGCGGTTGGGGCAAGCAGCTTGCTTGCATCGCTTATGGCGGGCAGATTAAAGAAAATTTTGGAAATAAAATCTCTGCCGAAATTCATGTTTATAATGGCGGTACTCTTGATTTTTGTGGTGGTTTCGGTGCTCGAGATAAATACTTATGTCGCCTATATTTCGATTACGGTCGGGAAAATGAGCATTATGTTTTTGTTCACGCTGATTAATATAACGGTGCTATCTCATGTGCAACGGGCAGTGCCAGCGGATATGGTCGGGAAGACGATTGCGATAATCTCGGCACTTGCGAATATGGCAGTGCCAGCGGGACAGATGGTGCTTGGGCGGCTTATTACACCTTTGGACGGGCTTGGATTGCATTTTGTTTTATACGTGATGATTTCCGTATTTACGCTGTTTTTGGCTGGTGTTAGTCGGAAAAAAGTCAGCTAATCCGCCCACATCCTCACCTCAAACAAACTCCCAACCCCAACCTCGCTCTCAACCCGCACGCTCCCGCCGCACAGCTCCACAATACTCCGCACCAAACTCAACCCAAGCCCGTTCCCAACATTCGCATGAGACTTCTCGCCCTGATAAAATTTGTCGAAAACACGCCGTGCCGTCTCCTCCGACATCCCAATCCCAGTGTCCTGTATCGTGAAAATCACCTCGCCGCCTCGCTCCGCCAACCCAATATCTATCGCGCCGCCCTCTCGACTGAATTTTATCGCATTATCCAACAAATTCAACCATATCTGCTGCGTCAAATTCTCGTCCCCATTGAATATTAGCGGCTCCAATTCCAAGTTGACTGTCAAACCCTTCGCCGACCATTTCGGCTCTAACAACAGCCCCGCACGGCGTATCTGCTCCGCCAAATCAAACGGCTTTCGATCCACCAAAATTTGCGTACTCTCGTATTTCGATAAATTTAATACGTTTGTCGCTAGATTCGCCAGCCGCTCCGTCTCCGCTATGATTATTTCCAAATACTCGCGCCGTTCCTCCTCGCTTAAATCGCCGTCTTTTAGCAATTTCGCAAAGCCACGAATCGACACAATCGGCGTTTTGAACTCATGCGAAAAATTGTTGATAAAATCTCGCCGCAGCACCTCGATAGACGATAATTCCGCCGTCATTTTCGTGAAACTCTGCGACAATTCTTCCAGTTCGCTGATGCCACGGAATTTTAGCGAAACGTCAAAATTGCCCGCACCCACCTCATTTATCGCCGCTATCAGCCGCCGTATCGGTTTGAGTGCCTTGCGGTTGAACAAAATCGCAAACCCGAAACCCAAAACCGTACTGGAAAGCAGCACCACAAACGTCCAGATTATCCCAATATCGCCCTGCATTGCGTCAAGTGCCTCTGCACCGTGCATTTCGTAAAGGCTGTGAAAATCCGAGAAATCCAGCAGGTCAAAAATGCCCACAACCATCAAAAGCCGCACAGCCACCATGGTTACAACCATCGCCACCGTCATAATCAGCAGCACGTACAAAGTCAGAATAATCGTCAAATTCAGCCGTCTATTTTTCATGTTTCACCGCCTTGTAGCCAAAACCGCGCACCGTGATAATCTCGAATTCCGACCAGCCGTAAAACCGCTCTCGCAGGCGATTTATGTGGACATTTATCGTGTGTTCGCTAGTTTCCGTTTCCATGCCCCAAATCTCGTCCATCAGCTGAATCCGTGTAAAAATCGTGCCAGGATACGACAGCAATTTGAACAGTAGCAAAAATTCCTTTTGCGGTAACGTTATCGTTTCGAGATGTTTTTTTACCGTGAAAGAGTCATAATCCAGCACGACATCGCCGATAAAAATCTTCCTATCCATGGCAATCTGCGCCCGCCGAAGCAAGGCTTTTACACGCAAAATGAACTCCTGCTCGTCAACAGGTTTGGTCATGTAGTCGTCCGCGCCTGCGAGCAGGCCCTCGTTTTTATCTCGTTGCTCCTGCCGTGCCGTTACCATGAGAATGGGCAGTTCCGCCCAGGAATACCGCAATTCTTTCGTCAGCTGAAAGCCGTCCATATTGGGCATCATAACGTCCACGACCGCCAGCGAAATGGTTTCCTCTTCCATGACATCGAGTGCACGCAGTCCGTCCGCCGCCAGCACAGGCGAAAAGCCGTTTTGTTTCAGCACCGCACACATCAATTTCCCAGTATTCACATCGTCTTCCACGACCAAAATTTTCAGCATAATTTCCTCCCAAAAACCGTGGGGCTCTGCCCCACACCCCGCCAGGGGCTCTGCCCCTGGACCCCGCAAGGAGCGCGCCCCTT
>WRKH01000093.1 GCA_009778175.1 Turicibacter sp. | reverse complement strand
ATTCGAAATACCGCTACCCCACCTCGAACCGAGAGAGCGGCGATGGGCGGTACGATATTTTCCTTGAACGCAAGGATGCCTATTATATTTTCGAGTTGAAATATTGCGAACAGGCTGAGGATTTGGAGAAATCCGCCCAGCAAGCCTTGCAACAGATAAACGATAGGCGGTATGGAGCGGAGTTTAGCCCTGAAAAGCGGCTTGTAAAGATTGGGATGGCGTTTTGTGGGAAACAGTGTGCGGTGGTGGTTGGTTGATTCTTTCGCAACTCGAAAACTCATTTTCAAAAAATATTGACAAAAAATTTTCGCCATGTTATAATAATCAATTATAAGCCCACAAAATGGGTAAGTTGGGCATTTAAGAGCGAACGCACGGAAAAAATGCTACAAATTTGAAACAATCAACGGAAAACCAAGATAACAAAAGTAGCGAAAGTTGGGGGTCAAGGGGCTTGCCCCTTGCGGGGTGTGGGGCAGAGCCCCACGGTTTTAGGAGGTTGAGGATGAGTTTTTTTGAGAGTGTTGGGTCGGCAGCTTATTCGGTTTTTGCTAATCGGATGAGGTCGGTTTTGACTATGTTGGGGATTATTATTGGTATTTCGGCGGTTATTATGATTACCTCGATTGGAGCCGGATTTGCCAATAGTATGAACGATATTTTTGCAGGGTTTGGAATTGCGACTCTGCAAGTGAATATGCGGAATAATATGAACGAACCAGCGACCAGAAGCGATATGCTGACGTTGGATAGTGCCGAATTTTTGAAATCGCACCCTGACGTTTTAACCGTTACGCCGCTGAATTTTGCCAGTGCAAGGGCTCAGTTGCGACTTCCCACAGATACCACCAGCGTGAGTATCCAGGGGACGACCGAGACGCTTGCCGAAGTGCAGACGATTGATGTCGTTTTTGGGCGTTTTTTGGCGGAAATGGACGTGGAAAGAGCAACGCCTGTGGCTGTCATTGATAGTCGGCTGGCGAGGGACGCTTTTGGAAGAGCGAATGTGGTCGGCGAAACGCTTAGGACGACCTTTGGCTTTGGTACGGTGGATTTGCAGATTATCGGCGTGTATCGGGTGGACGAATTTACGGCACAAATGAGCTGGGGCCCCACGACGATTTACGTGCCGATTACGTACCTGAATAGGATTACAAATAACCTTGACGGCGTTGTAAATACGCTAATGGTGGCGGCGACCGATACCGATCAGATAAATCAGACGGCGGCGGAGGTGTCAAGGCTGCTTTCCCTAAAACACGGCAACGAGGACAGGTATAACGTAACGTCAATGATGAGCCAAATAGACGAATTTAACGAGATTTTGGGTGCAGTTACTGGTTTTGTGGCACTCGTGGCGTTTATCTCGCTGGTCGTGGGCGGAATCGGCGTTATGAATATCATGCTCGTTACCGTAACGGAGCGGACGAAAGAGATTGGTATCAGGAAATCGCTCGGTGCGACGGACGGAAATATCCAGTTTCAGTTTCTGATTGAGGCGATGATTTTAACGGCGACAGGCGGTGCGATTGGCATTGTGCTGGGATATTACGGTGCTTATGCAATGTCTGGGCTGCTGCCGATTGACATTGTGCCGTCGATTGATGCGTGGACGGTGGCTGGCACGGTGGCGGCATCGAGCCTGATTGGGATTATCTTTGGCGTTTATCCCGCGAGAAAGGCGGCGAAATTAGACCCAATCGAGGCGTTGCGGTATGAATAAAGTCGTTTTTACGGAGGAATTGAGGCAAGAAATCTATGCGTTGGCAGCCGAGAGGAATCCGCTAAACGACGGCATTTTCAAGATATTTTTGCAAGCGGACGAGATGTTTATAATCATTGCGGAGGGTTCGCTCGGCGAGAAAATAGGGACAGAAGAGCAGTTGATAGACATCAACGGCGAGATTACGCTAACGGCGGGCGGCAAGGTGATTCGTATGGATGCGTTGCGGCTGGCGGAAATGGGTGCGATAAATGTGGACGGCCAGGTTGACACGGCGAAATTCCCATTTGTGCGGCATTTGTACTATGGTGCAGCGGTGTATGTGCATGGTTTGCGGAGCGGCGATGAGTACGAGAAGTTAAGGCCAGTTGCCTCGATTGTGGTGTACAAGAGCAAGAGAGGTGCGGCGTTATTTGAAGAGGCGTATTTGGCTGGTAATTTGATAAAGACGGCGGAGGAAAGGCGGCAGATTAGGTTAGTTGCGGTCAATGCCGCCAAGTGGCGAGAGGCGAAGGATTCGCATTTGCGAATGATGTTGGCGTTGTTGCATAATGGGTTATTGACCGAGCAGAACCGCAAGAAGTTCGTTGGATTAGACACGGAAGATCCGATGTTTGCGAGGATGCAAGAGTATTTGCGGACAGCCAGCGTTGCGAGCAAGTATCACGAGTGTTTGGAGAAAGGAGATGATTTTATGGCGGCTAGGGTGTTTAGCGTGTTGTCGGAGGAAGAGCGGGAGAAGAGTGAGTTGAAGGGTAGGGCAGAGGGTAGAGCAGAGGGTATAGCAGAGGGTATATTGGAAGGCGAATTAAAGGGCAAATTAGAGGGCTTGGCAAAAGCGGCTATTGTAATGCTCAAAGAGGGATTTGCACCAACTAAAATTTCCGAAATGCTCGAACAACCTATTGAATGGGTAGAAAATTTGGCAGTAAAACAGTAAAAACCGCAAAGGGGATGATTTTATGGCGGCTAGGGTATTTAGCGTGTTGTCGGAGGAAGAGCGAGAGAAGAGTGAGTTGAAGGGTAGAACAGAGGGTAGAGCAGAGGGCGAATTAAAGGGCTTGGCAAAAGCGGCTATTGTGATGCTCAAAGAGGGATTTGCACCAACTAAAATTTCCGAAATGCTCGAACAGCCTGTTGAATGGGTAGAAAATTTAGCGGTAAAACAGTAAATGCCGCATTTGCGGTTTTAAGATTTTTAAGGAGGGAATAAAATGCCAGCTTACAAAAGATTGCAATATAACTCGCCGTTGATACTTACTTTTGCGTTAGTCTCCTTTTTGGTGCTAGTGCTTAATGAGATAACAGGCGTGTCGAATGCGTGGGTGTTTAGTATATACAGGAGTCCGCCGACCGATCCGCTGTTGTATTTGCGGCTTTTTGGTCATGTGCTAGGTCATGCGGACATGAACCATTATTTTAATAATATGGTGCTTATGTTGCTTGTTGGACCGATGCTTGAAGAGCGGTATGGCAGCAAGTGGCTGGGGATAATGATGGCTGTAACGGCATTTGTTACTGGGATATTGTTCCTGGCGATGTCGGAACACGCTTTGCTAGGGGCGAGCGGCATTGTATTTATGATGATTCTGCTTAGTTCGTTCACGAATTTGCAAAAGGGGCGAATACCGCTTACGTTGATTTTGGCGGTCTTTATCTTTATCGGCCGCGAGGTTTTGGCTGGTGCTACGGTTGAGTCGAATGTTTCGCATTTGACCCATATTATCGGCGGCTTGTGCGGTGCGGTTTTTGGTTATGTTTTCAACAAAAAGGAGCTTATTACGGGATAATTATGGACAATTCCAGATTGCTTGAAGTGGCTAAAAAATCCAAAATATCGTCTACAAACGACTTGGCGAGGGTGGTTGCGCCGAAACTCACACAATTTTTGTACAATATACTGCGTGTGGGGCCGCGCGTTATTTTGCGGAGTGCTTTTGAGTTGTTGCGTGCGAACACGATAACTCGGGTGCTTTCGGCGATTGTGTTGATTTTAATTGACACGATTAGCCTGATAAAGGGGCGTATTTCGTTTAAGCAATACGTTATAAATCTTGTGCTGGCGTTTATGTTGATGATAGGCGGCACGGTGGGTTGGGTGCTGGGTGGGCATATTGTTAGCTTGGTTATTTTGGAGAATGTTGTGATTGGAATAGTGGCGGGTTTGATTGGTGCGGGTGCTTTGGGTGCTTTTTTTGCTTTGGCTTGGGATAGGTTTGTTAAGAAATTTATAAGGGATGACACGAGGTGTATGCTTGACATTTGTAATGCTGTTTTTGCGGAGCTTATTGACAGACATGAGTTGACAGAGCAGGAGATTGCGTTGGCGAAGGAGCGGATTAACATAACTAGTGCTTTTTTGGTGGATATGTATGCTCAGAGGACGCAGGAGTGTCGGGAGGAGTTTGCTTTGGAGCTGATTGAACCTACGGTACTAGAGATAAAAAATCAAGACCTTGGGGCTCTGCCCCAACCCCCGCAAGGGGGCTAGCCCCCTTGACCCCCTTCGTTCGTTTTTTGTTGGGTCTCGGCTTTCTTTACATTACTGCAAATTTTAGCACGGGAAGATTAGATTCTTCCCGCTTTTTCTTTTCATTCAAAAAATTTTTTCAAATTGTTGAGGTACAATAGATAGGTAACAAAAAACAAGGCAACCCCAGATCCAAGTGATATAATAAAAATGGCAAATATTACTGGAAAAGGGGAAACCT
>WRKH01000092.1 GCA_009778175.1 Turicibacter sp. | reverse complement strand
ACGTACAGCGAACAAGGCAAGTGAGAACCACGTATGTGCAGTACACCGCAAACGGAATTGAGCGGACAAACAGGCTACGATTTCCCAACGTCATAAGAAATTTTAGAATTGGGCAAGATTTAACCGTATTTTACAGCCCACAAAATCCCGATTTTATAGCGAGAAATCCAATCGTAGATTTTTTGGTTTCTGTGATAACTTTCATAGGGATTGGGATTTTCATTGCGGTTGGGGGGCGGAGTGTTTGGAAAACGCCACGAGAATAGGAGGAATTATGAGAACAACGCTTAATTTTCTGCTATTTTGGGGGTTTGTCGTATCAGCGGTGCTTTTGACCATAGGCACGGCAAACAACCTCATAATGGCGATAAACGGTACAGAAACGCTAGGCATGGTGGTTGATGTCCAATCGAGAGAAATTACAACATTTGTGAGAGGTATTCCGCAAACACGCACACGGACGGACGTACACATTTCCTACTACGCAGACGGCGAAAATTTTATAATTGTCAGAGAAATGTCGTTGGGAGATTTTAACGTGGGCGATTCTATAATTTTATTTTACAGTCGCAGAAATCCCACTATTACCTCATTTAACCCCATGAGAGATGTTGCGATTATGTTCCTGCTTGCCAGCCTTTCTTGGTATGGTGCGTGGTTTCGGAGATTTCGGAAATCCGTTGAAAAGCGAATAGGAGGACAAAATGCAAATTGAAAAAGCAGGATTTGTAAAGCGACCTTACAATTACCGTGGTTGGTATGCTGAAATGCTAGGAAATGCGGACGGCAAGGGTAGTTCGTGGATATTTTTGTGGCCGAAAAAAGAATTCGCAGGAGATAAACGACAGTTGTCGTTTTTTGACATCTCGCTTGACGGACTTTACAAACAGTTGGAAGAATTGTACATTGAAATTGATTGGATTGAGGATAGTTGAATGTCGGTCTCGGCGGTTGCAATTAAATTCAAAAAAAATTTGCACACAACCAAGAATTGATGTACAATATAAATATCTTGCGAAAAGGAGTGTCAAAAATGACCGAAATAGTGATAAATACGGACAGTTTGCCCGAAAGCGTGGCGAAATTCATATCCGCCGAGCAGGTGCGGGTTATCCCAATGGGCGGCAAAAGTAACACGGTTACGATTGTGCCGTTGGACGAGGCAGGTTTTGTGCCTAAACAGCCGGAGTTGGACGAAAATGGCGAAGAAATTGATTATATCGCCAAAATTTGGGGGTCATTCGCAAAATATCCCCAAATGTCGGTTGACAGGTTTTTAGAACGCAGCCGAGCAGAGAAGGAGTTGGAGTTTTGACCGCCTACGTCATGGATGCGTGTGCCTTGCTTGCCGTTTATAACGGCGAAGAGGGGGCAAAGGTGGTCGCCGATATTTTGAGGGACGCACGCAACGGAACGGTTGAAATTACCATGCACAGCCTCAACCTCTTGGAGGTTTATTACGGTACTTACCGTGATCTTGGCAAGGAGGAGGCCGCAAAACTGCTTGAAGACGTTGGCAAGTTGACGATGAGGATTAACGCCACAATCAGCCCACAAATGCTCGAAGAGGCAGGGCGGCTAAAAGCGACCTACAAAGTCTCGCTCGCCGACTCGATTGCACTGGCACAAGCGGCTGTTTTAGGGGCAAAGCTGCTAACCGCCGACCACCACGAACTGGACATTGTGGAGCAAAAAGAGCCGATAAAATTCCAATGGGTTCGCTGATTGGCGGCGGTTGCGGCGGTTTTGAATTAAGGAGTGTCAAAAATGACCGAAATAGTGATAAATACAAGCATTTTGCCCGAAGTTGTGGCGAAATTCATATTCGCCGAGCAGGTGCGGATTATCGCAGAGGACGGCGAAAACGGCGAAGTTACGCTTGTTCCGTTGAAAAAGCCGAAATTGGACGAAAATGGCGAAGAAATTGATTATATCGCCCAAGAGAGGGGTTGTCTCGCAAAATACCCCCAAATATCTGTTGATAAATTTTTAGCACGCAACCGAGCAGAAAAATAAAAAAATTTGCACACAACCAAAAATTGCTGTATAATATAAATATCTTGCGAAAAGGAGTGTCAAAAAATGACCGAAATAGTGATAAATACAGATAGTTTGCCAGAAAGCGTGGCGAAATTCATATCCGTCGAGCAAGTGCGGATTATCGCAGATGGCGGCGAGGACGGCGAAGTTACGCTTGTTCCGTTGAAAAAGCCGAAATTGGACGAAAATGGCGAAGAAATTGATTATATCGCCAAAGTTAGGGGTTCGCTTGCAAAATACCCCCAAATGTCGGTTGACAAATTTTTAGCACGCAAGCGAGCGGAGAAGGAGTTGGAATTTTGACCGCCTATGTAATGGATGCGTGTGCCTTGCTTGCCGTTTCTAACAATGAGGAGGGTGCTGAATTGGTTGACGAAATTCTGACCAACGCACGCAACGGAACAGCTGAAATTACCATGCACAGCCTTAATCTCTTGGAGGTTTATTACGGTATCTATCGTAATGTTGGCAAGGAAGAAGCAGCCAACAGGCTTGCGGACTTCAAACGTCTACCAATGACTATCAACCCCAAAATCAGCGACCAAATGCTCGAAGAGGCAGGACGGCTAAAAGCAACCTACAAAGTCTCGCTCGCCGACTCGATTGCACTAGCACAAGCGGCTGTTTTAGGGGCGAAACTGCTAACCGCCGACCACCACGAACTGGATATTGTGGAACAAAAAGAGCCGATAAAATTCCAATGGGTTCGCTGATTGGCGGCGGTTGCGGCGGCTTTGAATTGATGTATAATAGAAAAGGAGTGTCAAAAAATGACCGAAATAGTGATAAACAGAGACATTTTGCCAGAAATCGTGGCAAAATTCATATCCGCCGAGCAGGTGCGGATTATCCCAGCGGACGGCGAAAGTGGTGCAGTTACGCTTGCTCCGTTGGAAGAGGTGGAGTTTTTTTCACCTAGGAAAAAGCCAGAGTTGGACGAAAATGGCGAAGAAATTGATTATATCGCCAAGGCGATAGGGATGTTTGCGAAATACCCTCAAATAACGGTTGATAAGTTTTTGGAACGCAGCCGAGCGGAGAAGGAGTTGGAATTTTGACCACCCACTACGTCATGGATGCGTGTGCTTTGCTTGCGGCTTTCAAGAACGAAGAGGGCGCGCACGTGGTTAAGGAAATTCTGACCAACGCACGCAACGGAACGGCTAAAATTACCATGCACAGCCTCAATCTCTTGGAGGTCTATTATGGTTTTTACCGTGCCCTTGACCAGGAAGAGGCCGCAAAAATGCTTAATGCGGCCGAACAGCTACCAATGACCATCAACCCCAAAATCACCACCGAAATGCTCAAAGAGGCAGGGCGGCTAAAAGCGACCTACAAAGTCTCGCTCGCCGACTCGATTGCACTAGCACAAGCGGCTGTTTTAGGGGCAAAACTGCTAACCGCCGACCACCACGAACTGGACATCGTCGAGCAAAAAGAGCCGATAAAATTCCTGTGGGTTCGCTGATTGGCGGCGGTTTCAACATAAATTTCCCACACAAAAATTAAATATCTAAATTTATAAATATGAAAAAACCAACTGGCGGCGTTCGCAAATGCGAAATATCCGCCATTTTTGCATACCGACAAACACCCCACACATTTTTTTATTCCTCCGCATTAAAAATTTTTTGAAAATAATTTGACAAATCCCAACGACCATGTTACAATAATATTCGTTAAGAGTTTAATGCGAAACAAGGAGGAAAACCATGCGAAACACCCAAAAATCCCCAAAATACGCCAACAACAAGCATTGCAGGGGCAACATCAACAACACACGCGCGCCGCCGCAATTCCCCAACAATCCAGCAATATCAACAAAAACGGCGGTAGCTTGACCAAAGGTCAAAAATCTAAACTGCCGCCGTAGGAGGAAACTTGAAAAATTTGAATAAGATAGCAAAAATGCTAGTGATAACCCTAGCAATCGGCGGAATTACGGCGTTATCCGCTTGCGGCTCGGACGCACCTGCAACAAACGACAGCCCGCAACCCGCCGCACAGCCAGCCGCGCCCGCCAATCCTGCACCTGCCAATTCTGCGCCAACCGCCACAGCCGCCGATTTAACAGGCGTGTGGGGCTGGGACATGGACGCAAACGGCTTTCAACTGCGGTTTAATGCGGACGGCACAGGCTCGTGGACTGGCTTAGATTGGGACTTTGACTGGTCTATCCAAGCGGACGAGTTGCGGCTGGACATAGTGGGCGACTTGTCGGCGGAAATCATTCGCAATCAGCGTTGGTCGGCAACGATAATCGGTAACGATTTAATGCTTAGCAGTCTGCAAATTGACGAAGAATGGCGATATATCCGCCAAGCAGAGCCAGCCGCCGCCGAGCAAAACGCCGCACTTTTCGGCGTGTGGGGCTGGGAC
>WRKH01000091.1 GCA_009778175.1 Turicibacter sp. | reverse complement strand
AGCCCCCAGACCCCCGCCACTTTGAAAAGTGGACAAACTTTAAATTTTGTTTTTCTTTTGTATTATAGATTGTTTTTGCGGGGGTGTCAAGTTTGTTTGTGGAAAATGTGTTTATTTTTTTGTAGGGGCGGATTCTATCCGCCCGCAACCCCCGCAACGGGCGAATAATATCACTGTCATTAACTTAAACGATTTATATGGAACGGACGACCGAGGACGGTCGTCCCTACAGTACCAATCGTAGGGGAGACCGTCCTCGGTCTCCCGTTTGCTCGTTCGATATTTCTATAAAAGCAAACTAAAGTTAATGACAGTAGAATAATATCCGCCCCTACGTTCTGGCAAATACAATTTTTCAATCATAGGATTCGCATTCAAAACTAGTAGTTCAAAGAAAATAAAATTTTCGTCAAACGCTATGGTGTTGCTTTTTCAGGTGTGATATGCTGTATTTACAGTAATCGTTGGCACATATGGTGGTTTTAAATCCCGAATGAAATATATTTCCGTAATTTGTAGCTTTTTTACAGCACTTCGCCAAAATGCAATAGACTTTAGATTACTAGAACATTAGGGTTGAAACAGTATAAATCATATGTTGAAAGTGTGATATTATGGATTTGAAAGGAGGGTTGGCATTGAACTTGAAAGATTTACAAGTTATCGAGGTAAGTTTACCGATAACTGCACGTTGTGCTTGTCAGTGTGGAGTACTGGTTGGAGCTGGCGGCGGAGGCGTGTAAGATACGAAAAAATGTCGGGTAACATTAACGACAAGGCGGTATGGGCGTAGCTAACGGGTTTTATACCTAAAGCGTAAGTACGCATGATAGAGGCTTGGTAAGTGTAAAATGAGTCTCGTGGTTAGGTGTGGGTAGGTTGCTTCGTCAAAGTCTACCCTCGCTTGCCACAAATATTTTAGAATAGGAGTTTGTAATGAAATTAAGCAGAGACATTATTGTATATGACCATGACAATGATTGTCATAAAATATATAATAAATTCACGCATAAAATGTCCATAGTACACAAAGCAATTTTTGAGTACTTACAGGCAGAAGAGATAAGGGCGTTCCCGACAATCCACGATGACTTGCTACAAAGCCAAATCGATATATTGTTAGAAAATGATGTATTGATAAACGATGATGACGAATATTTGGCGAGAGAGTTTAAAAACAAGCACGTGGCAAACATAAACTCAACTGATTTCAATATAAAAAGGGCATATTTGCATTTGACCATGGATTGCAATTTAGATTGTAAATACTGCTATATGAGGGATAATACTAACAATGGCAACCACGCCTTACCTGCGGAGAAATGGTTGAATATTCTGCGGAAGTTAAAGGATGTCGGCGTTGAAGAAGTCATGTTTACAGGTGGTGAACCCACGTTACACAGGGAATTAGAAATTATATTGAAATTCGCAAATGAGTTGGGATTTCACATAAATTTGCTAACGAACGGCACTAACTTAGATTCTGTAAAAGATATGTTGCAGTATGTACAAAAATGTATCGTGAGTATTGACGGCAAAACAACCTCAGAACAGCGAGGGATAAATCAACAAAATCTGCTTAAAAACGTCATCAAAATATCCAAAAAATATCCCGATAAAATCTCCGTGCGTTCAGTGGTCGTCAACGGCCTTGAAGAAGAGGTCTTAAATCTAACAGAAGAGTTGGAAAAGTTGGGAATTAGGCATATTCGGGCTTTATGTCTGCCACATTCATTGGACGAATTAAACCGCATTCCCGACTATAGAAAATATTCCTTGGTTGACGATACTATTTCGACAGCGGCTTGCGATGCGGGAGTAACGATAATTGCCATAGACGAAAAAGGCAATATTTATCCTTGCCAAACATTGATAAAACCTGAATTTTTAATAACCAATATATTTGAAGATAATTGGTACGAAGAATTTACCAAAAACAGACTAAATGCGGAAATAAATAAATTTAACCCCTATGAAAGTGCAACTTGTACTTCATGCGTGGCTTTGCATTTTTGTAGCGGCGGTTGTGGCAGTGTTGTCTACAGTGTCTATAAGAATTTTAATAAAAGACCAAAATTTTTATGCGACTATTATGTCCAGTGTGTGGAAAAGAAAATAATGGAGGTATCCTAATGAACAATTATGAAAAAATATTTTTTAGGCAATCCTTGCAGATGTCGGGATTTATGCTGTTTCTAATGTTCTCGTTTGTGGCTTCGGTATTATTTATTGCCACGCCGCTTGCGTTAAACATGATTATACAGCAGGAAGGCGTGATTAGTGCAGTCAATATTCTGCTGATTTTGGGCATTATAGCGACTGGTCATGCGGTTCAAGTGCTTTCGGTATTCTCGAAGAACCGTTTAACGCAGAATTATCATGTAAAGTCCGCTTCGAGATTGTGGAATGAGATTTTTAAGGTTAAATATGATGTTTATCTGGAAAAAGGCCCGTCAATGTTGCTCACAAGGGTGCATGAGTGTTCGCAAGCATACGCAAATTTCTATTTCAACACCGTACCGAGTATGATTGTAAATATGATAATGGTGGCGACTTCCGTGATAATCGCCTTTACCGTAAATCCCCTGGTGGCGGGAATAATGCTTTTAACTCTGCCATTCAACTATTTTTCCTATCGAGCGTTAAATGGGCGGCTCGGCGTTTTATCCCTGAAATTGAGCCAAATATGTAGCGAAGCGTGGCGAAACCAGGATGCTGTAGTCTCGCAAGTGGATTTTATCAAGCAAAATGCCACAAACGAGTTGCTTTTGCCCCTAATCGAAAATAACGTACACAAGGCACAGGACATCACAAGACAGGTAAACAACTATGCCAACGGCGTGTCCATGATATTGAACTCCATCAATCAGATTGTGAGAATGGGGCTTATAGTGTTCCTTGGGGCGTTAATATTGGCGGATATAGAAATGTTGGGTGGGGCGTTGTTCATCATGTTGATTCTGCCCTATTTTACTAATTCGGTTAGTGGGCTGACCAATTTAAACCTAGATTTTGCAAGCCTAAAAGCCGCACAAGCGTTTTTTTCAGATATTTCAAATAATTTAGAAAGTAGCGGCAAGTCTGAGATTGCGGACATTCAAGACATTCGCCTAGATATAAAAGAATTATCGTTAGGCGGGCAGATTTTTCTAAAAGATATAAACATGAATCTCAAAAAGGGCGATATAGTAGGCATTATGGGCGAGAGCGGCAAAGGTAAAAGCACTTTAGCGAAATTATTATTAAAATTTAGAGAGAGTGCAGGCATTTATGTAAACGGGATTGATTTGAACGACATTTCAACTAAGAATTATCTGAATTTGGTAAGCTATTATTCACAAAACACGCCTATCATATCAGATACATTGTACAATAATCTCAACTTAGGCGTACAGCATGCGGATAAAAGTGTCTACAAAAATTTGGATTTCTTGCAAAAATTTAGCGATTTGGACGAACAAATATTGGAGAACGGAGCAAATTTATCGGGCGGGGACAAACAAAGAATTGCAATGGCTAGATTCTTTACCGAAAAATCACAGCTGGTAATTCTGGATGAGCCGACTAGTTCGCTAGACTCCGAGACGGAGAGCCAATTATTAGGCGAAATAATGCAGAAAAACAAGGACAAAATAATTATTCTCATAAGTCATAATTTAGAGAACATGAAATACTGCAACTCGGTGTACGAATTTCGAGATAATAGGCTGGTTTCTGTATAAAACATAAGGGGCGACTGATAAATCAGTTGCCCCTTATGTTTAGATATAGGTGCAATTTACGTTCTGTCATCAACTTATGAACGCAAATTGCCAAAAACGGAATGGGTAAGCCAATTCCCTACAAACACAACCGTAGGGTACAGGCTTGCCCGTACCGTTTTGGGCGATTTATACGCTAAAGTTAATGACAATGGGATAGAATCCACCCGCACTTTTGTTAAAATGCAAATCTACTGCCTAATATAAATCGCCTGATTAACCCCATCCCATTCTACCTGTACGCCCAAATTCTCGGCTATGTAGCGTAATGGCACGAAAGCTCTATCATTCACTATACTTGGCATCCCCAACCCATCAGGGAGCGGAGTGTCTAGTGGAATCTGTAATGTGATGCCGCCACTTATTATTATGGCTGTTCTTGTCTCCTCGTTCCAGCTTACTTCTGCACCAAATATCTCCGCAATTAGTCGAAGCGGCATCATGGTGCGGTCGTATTCTGGGTCGATGAATGGAGCTAAGCCCTCTGCATCAGTTCTTGGTACGCCGTTCACGGTAAATGATGGCGAACCTACTATGAAGCGTGTCTCCACTGATTGTGGTGCTGTTACGAGTTGCTGTGGTGGTTGTTCTACCACTGGTGGCTCTTCTACCGCAGTTGGCTCGATTACTAGCACTAGGTTTGGCAGGTTT
>WRKH01000090.1 GCA_009778175.1 Turicibacter sp. | reverse complement strand
CCCCACACCCCGCCACTTTGAAAAGTGGACAAACTTTAAATTTTGTTTTGGTATGTTTTTGCATAGGGGTGGGTTTTATTACTGTCATTAACTTACGTTGCCGAGGGCGGTCTAGGTTTTTTCAAACTTCGACCCTACGGTTTCGACGGTTTCGATTGTGGGGTATGGGCTTGCCCATACCGTTTTTGGCAATTATACGCCGAAGTTAATGACAGTGTTCCCGCACCCGCTCTTTATGATGTCAGCCCAAGATTTCCCCGACTTCCATAGGTCGCCCACGCAAATAGTCGGCAACAGGCATAATTTTGCCGCTTTGTCCCTGTACTTTCGAGATTGACAGCACGCCGCCGCCCGTTTTCACAAGCAAGCGGTTGTTGCTTTCCGTTATTTCCCCGCAAACGCCCGTTCCGTCCTCATCGAGGGCGGCACATTCTATGATTTTCAACGGCTTTCCCTTATAAAATGTGTACACGCCAGGCCATGGATAAAACGCCCTTACCTGATTTACTAGCCTATCAGCCGTATTATTCCAGTCAATGATACCGTGCTGTTTTGTCAACATCGGGGCATAAGTTACCAAAGCCTCGACCTGTTTTTGTGGTACTAAATTGGGCAGATTCTCCAACGCCTGAATGATTGCCGCACATGATAATTCCGCTAATTTGTCGTGTAATTCTGCAAAATTCATCTGTTCAATTTGCATACTTTCCGCCAACAAAATATCGCCCGCATCCATGCGTTTGTTCATTTGCATGATTGTAACGCCCGTGGTCGTTTCGCCCTGTAAAATAGCCCATTGCATGGGGGCAGCTCCACGATATTTAGGTAACAGAGAAGCGTGGATATTTAGGCAACCTAGACGGGGAATGTTCAAGATTTTTTCGGGTAACAACTGCCCATAAGCCACCACTACAAAAACATCTGCCTCAAACGCCGTCAATTCGTCCGCAATAGTAGCTATTTTGGCGGGTTGCAAGATAGTAAATCCCAATTCCAGAGCCAATTCCTTAACAGGGGAAAAGCTCAAGTTTTTCCCTCGTCCCTTTGCTTTATCGGGCTGTGTTATAACCCCTACAATTTCATGCTTATCCGCCAAAGCCCGTAAAATCGGCGTAGCAAAATCGGGTGTCCCCATAAAAAGTATTTTCATTAGGCTGTCGCAAGCGTAGCCGCTGTTATAATTTTCGTTTTAATCGGGCGATTTTTATTTTTTTTCGGCTTGGTCGTATGTGGTTTTTTCACATTTTCCTCCATCGGGCGGTCTTGTACTCGCTGTGCCTTATCAATGAACAGAATCCCCTCGAGATGATCCATCTCATGGCAGATAGCGGTTGTGAGCATATCGTCCTCTGTCTCTATGACGTATTCCTCGCCATATCGATTATATGCTTTAACGCTGATAAAGACAGGGCGTTCAACATCGCCTTGTTTATTCGGGACGGACAGGCACGCTTCCGTCTTTAGCTCCAGCCCTTCGGTACGAACTATTTTGGGGTTTATCAGCTCAAAGGTTTCGTCTTCGAGCTCTATGACAATTACTTGTTTCAATATCCCCACTTGCGTAGCTGCCATTCCCAGCCCTTCGTTATGTCGCAATGTTTCCCACATATCGTCTAACAAATTATGTAAAACGCCGTCAAAATACTGTACGGGTTTTGCTTTCTTACGCAATATGCTATCTCCATACTGTCGTATTTTTCGTAACGCCACGTTCTCCTCCTCTTTTAAACCTTGGGGCTTTGCCCCAAACCCCTTAAAACCGTGGGGCTCTGCCCCACACCCCGCTGGGGGCGCGCCCCCAGACCCGCACATTTTTTATCACTATTTTACATTTTCATTTTTACTCGATGACTAGCGGGTTTAGGGTGATGTCTATTTTAATTCCGCCTAGCGGATCGTTTTCTTTTAATTTTTGCAAGCAATAGATTACAAATTGCACTAACATTTCTTCCTCCACGGCCTTGACTAGCAGTTTCCAGCGAAATTGCTTTTTAATCTTGGAAATCACGGCGGGTAGAGGGCCTATCATCTCGAATTTGCCGCTTTTGTTGCAATATCTCATAATTGCGGAAAGTTTATGCAACGAAGCAATCATTTTTTTTTCGTCCGCCGCACTAAATAGTATCATAAAGACGTGCGAAAACGGCGGATAAACCATGCCTCGGCGTAATTTTATCTCTTGTTGGTAGAACGCCAAATAATTTGCCGTTTTTGCGTGGGAGATGCTGTAGTGGTCGGGGTTGTAGGTTTGTATGTAAACAAGCCCCTTCCGCTCTGCCCGCCCTGCTCTGCCTGCCACTTGTGTTAGCAGGGAAAACGTGCGTTCTGCCGATCTAAAGTCTCCTGTAAACAGCGATAAATCCGCCGCCACCACCCCAACAAGCGTTACATTGGGGAAATCTAAGCCTTTAGCAATCATCTGTGTGCCAATCAAAATTTGTGCTTCGTTTTTGCGGAAAGCCGATAATATCTTGGCGTGTCCAGCCTTCCCACGAGTTGTGTCAAAATCCATTCGTAATGCCTTCGCATAGGGGAATAGTTTTTCGACTTCCTCTTCAATTTTCTGTGTCCCCGCACCGAAATGCCGTATATATGGCGATTCGCAGGCGGGGCATATTTTGGGGACGAGTTGCACCCTGCCGCAATAATGGCAGATTAGCTTGTCGCCGCTCTGTTGCAGATGATAGGTAAAATTTACCCTACAATCATCACAACCCATAACATGACCGCATTGTCTGCATGATACAAATGTGGAATGTCCCCGCCTATTCAGAAAGAGTATCATCTGATTGCCCTCTTTTAATATGCGTTCCGCCATATCTTGAAAAGGCAGGCTAAAGACAGAGGTGTTGCCCATCGCCATCTCCAGCCTCATGTCGATTATACGAATCTCTGGGGGCATTGCATTTATGCGGTTTTTCATGGTTATAAGTGAAAATTCGCCTTTTTCCGTTGCTCGAAAATAGCTTTCCAAACTCGGGGTGGCAGAACCCATTAGAAGTATAAAATCGGAATTTTTTGCGTATTCGTAGCGTTTCAAGGCGACCTCTTTTGCATCAAATTTTGGAGGGAGGTCAGATTGACGATAGGTGTTTTCGTGTTCTTCATCAATGATGATAGCCCCCAAATTGCTAAACGGTGCAAAAACAGCCGAACGAGGGCCAATCATCACGCTTGCCTCGCCCGTTCTGGCTTTTTCCCAGCTATTAAAACGCTCCTTGGGCGACAGGCCGCTATGCGTAAACACCGCAGCCGTGCCGAATCGTTCTTGAAACACACGTATAGTTTGGTGGGTTAGGGCAATTTCGGGTACGAGCATAATCGCCGCTTTCCCTTTATTTATCACATCTGCAATAATCCTCAGATAGACTTCCGTTTTGCCGCTCCCCGTAACGCCATGCAGTAAGGTCGGGCGTTTGCTACCATTCGTCAAAATTTGTTCCGCCGCCATTCGTTGTTCCTCGTTTAGTATAATGTTGTTGGGGACGGTTTTGTAGAATTTTTCGGGGGAATCGGCATATTTTTTGGGCAAACGGGGGGCGGACACGCAATTTAGACAATGTATTAGAGGGGTATAGTATTTTTTGCTCATCCACTTCGCCAAATCTAGCAATTCCGCTGGGATAGCGGGGGTTTCATGTATGCCAAAAATAAATTTCAGCCTATCCTCCTCGACTGCAATTCCGCCCAAACCCTCCGAAACCGCTAAAACATAGCCATTCGCATAGCGTCTACCAAAGGGGACTTCTAGTCTCATACCCTCGGTAACGTGCATATCGGGCGGGATTTTGTAGGTAAAGAGATTATCGGCAACATATGAACTATTTTTGATATCTACGCAAACAGTGGCATATATCACATTTCGACCTCGTCAATGTCCTCAAAATCGGCAGCTGCCTCCTTTGCCATAAGCTCTTCTTCGGTAAGCTCACTGAAGCCGCTACCGAAATTCAAGCCTGTGTCGATTTCATCATCGGTGTCGGTTTCGTAGATTACGGGGGCATAATTCTCTTTCAAGCCCTCTTCCAAGTCGTCCGACGAGGTTACGACATTTTTGAATTTCGTCGACGAGGTCAACATACGTTCATAGTTGCTATCGACCAGGCTTTTTTCGATATTCACCTTGATTTTGCCCTCGTTCATCTCCTTAACGGCGATGGAGATGGCTCTATCGTTTACCGTTCTTGTATTGGCGTTCGATTTATCTATAATTTGTCTCGCTCTTTTCGCAACGGCAAGCACTATTGTATAGCGGCTAGTTATTTTGGTTTCCTCCAGCTTATTTGTATTAATTTTCTGCATCAATTCAGAATACGACGGTGTCAACATTTTAAAAAACTCCTCTACTAACAGATTTTAAGGTCGTGGGGCTCTGCCCCACACCCCGCTGGGGGCCAGCCCCC